>JBFYNT010000351.1:0-20946 GCA_041304225.1 Candidatus Aminicenantota bacterium | reverse complement strand
GCCCGGAAGCCGGAGGACATCAAGCTCAGCGAGATCCTCCATGCCCTCGAGGGCAACTGCTGCCTCGTCGAATGCATCGAGGACGGGTCCTACTGTGAGTTCACGGAAACCTGCCCGACCTTCGACATCTGGAAGAACGCGACCGAGCTCCTCAAAGGCTATTTCGACAGTCTCACCCTCAAGGACGTCATGGTCCAGGCCGACAAGAAGGACAAGAAGGCCAAGGCCAAGGCCCGCTAAGTCGATAAGGCCGCTCTCTTCGGCTCCGCCCGGGAGCGTTTTCAGACATCGTCGGGCTGGCGCGTTTCAGGCCCTCGAAGAACGCCGGCCAGAAGGGGTCCCGCGGCGTCAGGGCGCCAGGCCGGCCTTGCGCTCGGCCGCCTCGATGGTGTTCATCATGAGCATCGTGACCGTCATGGGGCCGACTCCGCCCGGCACCGGCGTGATGGCCGAGGCTTTCTCCTTGACGGGCTCGAAATCGACATCGCCGACCAGCCGGAAGCCCTTGGCGGCCGTGGGATCGGCCACGCGGTTGACGCCGACGTCGATGACGACGCAGCCGGCGGGCACCATCTCGGCCTTGATGGCCCGGGGCACGCCCATGGCCGCGACGAGGATGTCGGCCTGGAGCGTGAACTTGGCCAGGTCGGGGGTCGCGGTGTGGCACACGGTCACCGTGGCGTTGGCGCCTTTGCGCTTCTGGATGAGCATGGCCGCCAGCGGCTTGCCGACGATGTTGCTCCGGCCGCAGACGACGACGTGCTTGCCGTCCGGCCCGTAGCCGCCGCGGACGAGGAGCTGGACGACGCCGTAGGGGGTGCAGGGCAGCGGGCAGGGCTCGCCGCGCAGCATCTTGCCGACGTTGACCGGATGGAAACCGTCGACGTCCTTCTCCGGCGAGATGAGGTTGATGACCTTCTCGGAGCGGACGTACTTCGGCAGGGGGAGCTGAACGAGGAAGCCGTTGTAGCGCTCGTCGCGGTTGAGGCTGTCGACCTGGCGAAGGATGTCCTCCTCGGAGGAGTCCGGCGGCATGCGGATGGTCGTTTCGAAGATGCCGATCTCCTCGGCCGCCTTGGCCTTGGCCGTCACGTAGGAGACCGAGGCCGGATCCTCGCCGACGAGGACGACGGCGAGCCCCGGGACGTGTCCCTTCTCCTTGAGACGGACCGCCCGGCCCTTGAGCTCCTCCCGGATCAGGCAGGACACCTCTTTTCCGCTGATGATCGTCGCCGGCATGTTCTCCTCCTCTTCGCGCGGGATTCTCGGGGTCCCCCCTACCTTAAAGAATTCCGCCGCGCCGGTCAAGGCCGCCGGCCCCGGCCCAACTTGAATTGCCGGGACCGCGCGGGTATAATCCGTCCCGATTTCGGGAACCGGGGCGAACACGGAACGGAGGTCGAGAATGAGAGTCGGGATCCTGACGGGCGGGGGCGACTGCCCCGGGCTCAACGCGGTCATCCGGGCCGTGACCCGGAAGGGCATCGTCCAGTACGGCTACGACATCCTGGGCATCAAGAACGGCTGGCTGGGGCTTATCGAGGGCCGCATCCTGCCGCTCGACCTCAACGCCATCTCGGGCATCCTGCCCCGGGGGGGGACCATCCTCGGCACGACCCGGACCAATCCCTTCCGGGTCGAGGACGGCGTCGGCAAGATCTTCTCGCAAGTCGAGAAGTTCGAGCTCGACGCGGTCGTCGCCGTCGGCGGCGAAGACACGCTCGGCGTCGCCAAGAAGCTCCACGAGAAGGGCCTGCGGTGCGTCGGCGTGCCCAAGACGATCGACAACGACCTGGCCGGGACCGATTATACCTTCGGCTTCGACACCGCCATTTCGATCGTCGCCGAGGCCCTCGACCGCCTGCACACCACGGCCGAGGCCCACCACCGCGTCATGGTCGTCGAGGTCATGGGCCGTCACGCCGGCTGGATCGCCGTCGAGGGCGGGCTGGCCGGAGGGGCCGACATCATCCTCATCCCCGAGTTCCCCTTCGATCTGGACGAGATCTGCGCCCAGATCCAGAAGCGCCGCGAGCGCGGCAAGATGTTCAGCATCGTCGTCGTGGCCGAGGGCGCCAAGCCCCAGGACGAGAGCCTCGTCCTCCAGTCGGGCGAAAAGGACTCCTTCGGTCACGTCCGGCTGGGCGGCATCGGCAACATCATCGCCCGCGAGATCGAGATGCGCACGGCCATCGATACCCGGGTCACGGTCCTCGGCCACATCCAGCGGGGCGGCTCCCCCACCGCCTTCGACCGCGTCCTGGCCACCCGCTTCGGCGTCGCCGCGATCGAGCTCGTTCACGAGGAGAAGTTCGGGTATATGGTCGGACTCCGGGGCAACAAGATCGTCCCCGTGCCCTTCGAGGAGGCCCTGGCCGAGCCGAAGACCGTCGACGCCGAGCTCTACGAGATCGCCAAGGTCTTCTTCGGCTGAGCCCCCGGCCCCGAAAAGGCTTGATCTTAAAAGAGTTGTCGGCCGGCGGGGGATTGACAATCCCGGTTCGGCCGTGATAGCCTTCCCGGAGCCAGGAGGCGCCAAGACATGATCCGGAAGCTCGCTCCGTTTTTCGCCCTTTTCCTGATCCTCGGGGCGGCCGCTCCTCTCGCGGCCGACATCCGCTTCGAGCTCGGCTTCGGCTGGACCCTGGTCCGGCCGAACATGAACGCGACCTACATCAACCGCTACCAGCCGTCGTTCACTCCGGCCGACCGCTACATCTCCGGCCTGGCCCAGCAGACGGTCCGGTTCCGGGGCAAGGCGACCTACGGCTTGAACGGCTACTTCAACGTCCTCTTCACCGAGAACTTCGGCCTCCAGGTCCTGGCCGACTGGCACCGGCCCAAATTCGGCGGTTCGAACGACCCCTACGCGTACAGCATTCAATTCCAGGCCTTCGAGCCCGAGACCTACGCCGACGAGATCGATTGGGAACCTTCGACCGGGAACATGACCACGACGGCCTTCAGCCTCAACGCCCTGGCCCGCTTCCGGGTCGCCGACAACCTGTCCCTCAGCGTCTCGGCCGGCCCCAGCGTCTTCCACTTCGAGGGCAAGGCGGGGCACATCGGCTACACCTTCTTCGAGCTCACTCCGAACGGCGACCAGTTCGAGCTGAGCGGCGGGACCTACCGCATGGTCGTCGCCTTCGGGCCCCAGACCAAGTACGGCGCCAACCTGGGCGTCGAGGCGGCCTACGAGGCCTTTCCCAACGTCATCCTGGCCGTCGACCTGCGCTACTACGCCGCTCCGAAGACCCCGCTGCAGCTGCACGTGGTGGAGGACGAGATCATCACCCGGCCGATCGACGAGATCGAGGCCACGATCGGTCTGGGAACGCTCGACGTCAATCCGTCCTACATCCGGGCCGGGCTGGCCCTCCGCTTCATTTTTTAAGGCGGATCAGAACTTCGCCCGGCGGAGCCGGAGCGAATTGCTGACGACGGAGACCGAGCTCAGGGCCATGGCCGCGGAGGCGATCATGGGATCGAGCAGGACGCCGAGGAACGGATAGAGGACCCCCGCCGCGACCGGGATGCCCACCACGTTGTAAGCGAAAGCCCAGAAGAGGTTCTGCCGGATGGTCCGGATGGTCCGCCGGCTGAGCTCGCGGGCCGCCACGACCCCCTCCAGGTCCCCCGAGATGAGGGCCACGTCCGCCGAAGCCATGGCCACGTCGGTCCCCGTCCCCAGGGCCACCCCGACGTCGGCCCGGGCCAGGGCGGGCGCGTCGTTGATGCCGTCGCCGACCATGGCCACCCGCCGGCCTTCCTGCTGCAGCTTCCGGACGATGTCGGCCTTGTCGCCCGGCAGGACCTCGGCGATGACCTCTTCGATGCCCGCGGCCCCGGCCACGGACCGGGCGGTCCGGGCGTTGTCGCCCGTCAGCATGACGACCCGCAACCCCTGGCGGCGGAGCTTATCGACGGCCGGGCGGGCGCCCGGTTTGAGCGTATCGGACAGGGCGAAGAGGCCGGCCAGCCGGCCGTCGAAAGCGGCGTAAGCCGCGGTCCTGCCCTCGGCGGCCAGCCGCGCGGCGTCGGCCGCGAGCGGGGCGACATCGACTCCCGCCGATGCGACGAGCCGGAGGCTTCCGACGAGGACTCGCGCTCCACGCGCCACGGCCTCGACGCCCATGCCCTCGAGGGCCCGGAACTCGTCGACCTTCTCGGGCACGAACCCCGACGCCGCGGCGCGCCGGACGATGGCCCGGCCCAGCGGATGCTCGGAAGGGCTCTCGACGGAAGCGGCGAGCCTGAGCAGGTCCTCGACGGGGACCCCCGGAGCGGGCACGACGTCGGTGACCTCCGGCCGTCCCTCGGTCAGCGTGCCCGTCTTGTCGAAGACGAAGGTATCGACCTTGTGGAGGGTCTCCAGGCTCTCCCCGCTCTTGATCAAGATGCCGCGCTCGGCCCCCTTCCCCGTCCCGACCATGATGGCCGTCGGCGTCGCCAGGCCCATGGCGCAGGGACAGGCGATGATGAGGACGGCCACGAAATTGAGCAGGGCGAAGACGAGGCGCGGCGCCGGGCCGAAGAGGGCCCAGACCGCGAAGGTCAGAAGGGCGACGCCGATGACGGCGGGCACGAAATAGCCGGCGATGACGTCGGCCAGCCGCTGGATCGGGGCCTTGGAGCCCTGGGCTTCCTCGACCAGCTTGATGATCCGGGCCAGGGCCGTGTCCTCTCCGACCCGGACGGCCCGGAAGCGGAAACTCCCCCACGTGTTGATCGTCGCTCCGACGACGGAGGCGCCGGGGTCTTTGTCGACGGGCAGGCTCTCGCCGGTGATCATGGACTCGTCGACGGAGGATCTCCCCTCGACGACGACGCCGTCGACCGGCACGGTCTCGCCCGGCCGGACGATCAGGACGTCGCCGACGCGCACGTCCTCGAGGGCGACCTCGTGCTCGCCGTCGGGCCCGACGAGGCGGGCCGTCCGCGGCCGCAGGCCCATGAGCCGCCGGATGGCGTCGGAAGTCCGGCCCTTGGCCCGGGCCTCGAGCATCCGGCCGAAGAGGATCAGGACGACGATGACCGCCGAAGTGTCGAAATAGACCTGGGGCGCGATCCCCGCCCGCCGGAAGAATCCCGGCAGGACCGTCGCCGCGACGCTGAAGAGGTAGGCAGCCGAGGTGCCCACGGCGACGAGGGTATTCATGTTGGCCGTCCCGTGCTTGAGCGCGTTCCAAGCACCCCTATAGAAGCGCAGGCCTAGGACGAACTGGACCGGCGTCGCCAGGGCCCAGAGGACGAAGAAATCCCGCAGGAAAGCCGGCATCCAGGGGAACCAGTGCCGCATGCTGCCGAGAAAGATCAGCAGGGCCAGGGCGCCTCCCCAAAGGACCGAGAGCCTGAGGGACCGGTATTCGGCGTCTCTCTTCCCCGTCAGGTCCGCGGCGGGCTCGGCGACCCCGTATCCGGCGCCTTCGATGGCCGCGGCCAGGGCGGCGGGCGAGACGGCGCTAGGGTCGTAGACGACCGTCGCCTTGGTCGTGGCGATGTTGACGGCGGCCTCGCGCACGCCCGGGACCTTCTTCAAAGCCCGCTCGACATTGGCCGCGCACCCCGCGCAGCTCATGCCGGTCACCGCGAACTCGGCGCGGACCTGTCCTCCCCCCTCTCGATCGGCCTTCATGCCGCCCCTCCCCCTTCGGGCCGGGGTCCGGTCAGACCTCGCAGCTCTCGCTCTTCTTGCCGCGTTTCTTCGTCGAGATGCGGAACGGCACGTAGGCCGGGCAGACCCCGACGAGCGTGGTGATGACGAACATCGCGGCCACGATGGCCAGGACGATGGCCAGCGTGCCCTTGACGAGCCCGAGGATCAGCAGAACGGCCAGGACGGCCGCCGCGACGAGCCTGAGCGTCTTGTCCAAGCTCCCCATGTTGGTCTTCATGCGAACCTCCTTCCTCTCGGCGAATTATAACATATTCATGATCATAGCATATTTCCTACTATATTTGTAGGATATCCGTTCGCGGTTGCGCGGGCCGCCTGTTTGTGCTACTATTTTGGGGCTCTAAGCCATAAGGAGACGACCATGTCCGGACATTCCAAGTGGGCCTCAATCAAGCATAAAAAGGCCGCGACCGACGCCAAGAAGGGCAAGGTCTTCACCCGCCTCATCCGCGAGATCAGCATGGCGGCCAGGGCCGGCGGCGGCGATCCCGACAAGAACGCCGCTCTCCGCAAGGCCATCAACGACGCCAAGGCCGCCAACATGCCGGCCGACAACGTCAAACGGGCCATCCTGAAGGGCACGGGCCAGCTCGAGGGCGCGACCTTCGAGGAAGTGTCCTACGAGGGCTACGGGCCCGGCGGCGTGGCCGTCTTCATGCAGGCCGTCACCGACAACAAGAACCGGACCGTCTCCGAGATCCGCCACATCTTCATGAAGAACGCCGGCCAGATGAGCGAGAAGGGCTCCGTGGCCTGGATGTTCAAGCGCATGGGCTACATCGACGTCGAGAAGGCCAAGGTGTCCGAGGACATCCTCATGGACATCGCCCTGACGGCCGGCGCCGACGACCTCAAGGACGAAGGCACCCTCTTCGAGGTCACGACCTCGCCCGAGAAGTTCGAGGCCGTCCTCGAGGCCATCAAGAAGGCCGAGATCGAGATCGCCGCCTCCGAGGTCGGGTTCCTGCCCCAGAACTACGTCAAGGTCGAGGGCAAGGAAGCCCAACAGGTGCTCCGCCTCGTCGAGGAGCTCGAGGACCACGACGACGTCCAGTCCGTCTCCTCCAACTTCGACATCTCCGAGGAGGAGATCGCCGCCTTCTCGCAGGCCGGGTGACGCCCCGGCGGCATCCATGCGGGTCCTCGGGATCGATCCCAGCCTCCGGTCGACGGGATTCGGGATCGTCGAAGAGGACGGCGGCCGGCTCAAACCCGTCGCCTTCGGCGTCATCAAGCCCACGGCCTCTCTCCCCCTCCACTTGAAGCTCGCCGAGATCAAGTCCGAGCTCGAGACCCTCATCCGGACCTTCGGCCCGGCCGAGGCGGCCATCGAGAACGCCTTCTACGCCCAGAACATGAAGACGGCCCTGCTCCTGGGACAGGTCCGCGGCGCGGTCCTCGTGGCCGTGGCCGCGACGGGCTGCGGGCTCGCCGAGTACTCCGCTCTCGAGATCAAGAAGGCCGTCACGGGCTACGGCCAGGCGGACAAGGAGCAGGTCCTGACCATGGTCCGTTCGCTCCTCGGCCTCGACGACGACGACGTCCCGCTCGACGCCTCCGACGCCCTGGCCGCGGCCATCTGCCACCTCAACGCCCGGTCGTTCCAGATCAAGGTCGGGGACAAGGAGCCGTCATGATCGCCTACCTCAAGGGGACCCTCATCCACAAGACGCCCGGCCACGTCGTCGTCGAGACGGGCGGCGTCGGCTACGCCGCGGCCATCCCCGTTTCCTCGTTCGTCCGGCTCGGGGAGGTCGGCGCGATCGTCGAGCTCCTCATCCACACCCACGTCTCCGACGACGCCCTGGCCCTCTACGGCTTCCTGGCGCAGGACGAGAAGGACATGTTCCTCAAGCTCATCGGCATCTCCGGCATCGGCCCCAAGCTGGCCATGAACATCCTCTCGGGGATCGCGCCGGAGGACCTGGCCGAGGCCGTCCGGGCCAGCGACGTGGCCCGCATCTCGCTCGTCCCGGGCATCGGCAAGAAGACGGCCCTGCGCATCACCATGGAGCTTCAGGACAAGCTGGAGAAGAAGGAGAAGCTCCTGGCGGCCAAGAGCTCGCCCGAGAAAGAGGACCTCCTCTCGGCCCTCCAGAACATGGGTTTCCGGCCAAAAGAAGCCGAACGGGCCGTCGACCAGACGCTGGCCGCGACCAAACCCGGAACAGAATTCGAGAAGCTCCTGCGCGATTGCTTGAAGCGTCTGGCCAAAATATAGTAAGACTACGGCATGCCCGCGATCCTCAGCCCGATCCGCACCAAGGAGGACGTCCTCTTCGAGGACAGCCTGCGGCCGAAGACCTTCGACGAGTTCGTCGGCCAGGACAAGGTCAAGGCCAACCTCCGGGTGTTCATCGAGGCGGCCCGGAAGCGCGACGAGCAGCTCGACCACGTCCTCCTCTACGGGCCGCCCGGCCTCGGCAAGACCAGCCTGGCCTATCTCATCGCCAAGGAGATGGGCGTCGGCATCAAGCCCACGGCCGGCCCGGTCATCGAGCGGACCGGCGACCTTTCGGCCATCCTGACCAACATGCAGACCAAAGAGGTCCTGTTCATCGACGAGATCCACCGCCTCCAGCCCTCGGTCGAGGAGATCCTCTACTCGGCCATGGAGGACTTCAGCCTGGACATCGTCATCGGCCAGGGGCCGGGGGCGCGCAGCCACAAGCTCAAGATCAAGAAGTTCACGCTCATCGGCGCCACGACCCGGGCCGGCCGCATCACGGCCCCCCTGCGCGGCCGCTTCGGCATCATCCACCGCCTCGACTACTACCGGGACGAGGACCTCCAGAAGGTCATCCAGCGCTCGGCCCGCATCCTCAAGGTCAAGGTCGACGACGCCGGGGCCGCCGAGATCGCGCTCCGGTCGCGCGGCACGCCGCGCGTGGCCAACCGGCTGCTGCGGCGCGTCCGCGACTACGTCGACGTCAAGGGCGACGGCGTCATCACGGCCAAGGAGGCCCAGCGGGCCCTGGACATGATGGAGGTCGACGCCCTCGGCCTCGACGACGTCGACCGCAAGATCCTGTCGACCATCATCGAGAACTTCGGCGGCGGTCCGGTCGGCATCGGCACGATCGCCGCGGCCATCGACGAGGAGAAGGACACGATCGAGAGCATCTACGAGCCCTTCCTGATGCGCATCGGCTTCCTCGACCGGACCATCCGCGGCCGGGTCATCACCCCGAAGGCCTACGCCCACCTGGGCTACGAGCACCGCGAGCCGGGCCCGCGCGGCAAGGCCAGGCCGGCCGGGCAGAAGAAGCTGTTCAAGGACTAGCCCTGCGCGTCTCCGATTTCGATTATCCTCTCCCGGCGGAGCTCATCGCCCAGCATCCCCTCCCCCATCGCGACGACTCCCGGATGATGGTCGTCGACCGGAAGTCCGGGACGGTCCGCCACGCCCGGTTCCGGGAGTTCTCGGGCGCGATGAACCCGGGCGACCTCCTGGTCCTCAACGACACCCGGGTCCTGCCCGCCCGGCTCTGGGGGACGAGTGGCGAGGCCAAGATCGAGTTCCTGTTCATCCGGGAGATCGAGCCCGGACGCTGGGAAGTCCTCTGCCGGCCGGCCAAAAGGGTGCGCGAAGGGGACGCCGTTCGTTTCCCGGGCGGGCTCGCGGCCCGTGCGGCCGCGCTCGCCGAGGAGGGCCGGCGTGTCCTCGACTTCGGGAAGACCGACGTCCGCGCCCTTCTCCATGAGGCCGGCTTCGCTCCCCTGCCGCCCTACATCAAGAGGGCCAAACAGGACGAGCGGACGCGGCCCGAGGACATCGCCCGCTATCAGACGGTCTTCGCTAAAAAGGAAGGCGCCATCGCCGCCCCGACCGCCGGCCTGCACTTCACTCCGGGCGTGCTTCGGGCGCTCCGGGACAGAGGCGTCGACGTCCGCCGCGTCACGCTCGACGTCGGGCTGGCCACCTTCCAGCCCGTCCGGGCCGAGCTCGTCGCCGACCACAAGATGCTCGAGGAGAGCTACACCGTCGCCCCAGCCGTGGCCAAATCGATCAACGCGGCCAAGGCTGAGGGACGCCCGGTCACGGCCGTCGGCACGACGGTCGTCCGCACTCTCGAGAGCGCCGGGCGGGAAGGTCCTGTCCACTCCGGCCGCGGGACGACCTCGCTCTTCATCACCCCCGGATACGAGTTCCGCGTCGTCGACCGGCTGCTGACGAACTTCCACCTGCCCCAGTCGACCTTGCTGATGCTCGTCTCGGCGTTCGCCGGCTACGAGCTGACGATGTCCGCCTACCGCGAAGCCGTCCGGGAGCGCTACCGCTTCTTCTCGTACGGCGATTGCATGCTCATCCTCTGATCGAGGACGGCGGAATCCGCTAGCGCCCGACGGTCTCGACCGCGCCCGCGAGCTTCACCGTCCCCTTGATGACCGGCCGGTCGCCGGCGGTGAACGCGGCGTCGATGGCCAGCGTATGCCCGCCTTTTTGCAGGAGCGGCAGGCCCTGGCCGACCTCGACGGTCCCGGTCTTCCGGCCCTTTTCGTCGTAGAGGATCATCGTATCGGAGCCGTCCCAGACCAGGGATCGCCCCTTTTTCAGGGCGGCGGGGACCGTCACCGTGAAGAACCGGTCGATCTCGATCGTGAGGTCCTTCGCTTCCCCTCCGTCCCCCGCGAGCAACAGGTGAAGATGAATCGGCTGTGGCCCGAAGGCGTTCTCGAAGCTCCATTCCGAGGAGGCCGGCTCCCCCGGCTGCCGCGTTCTCTTGGCGTGCTCGAATTGGAACTTATCGTAGGACTGCAGGGCCCACTGCCCCTCCCCCGTCCTCTCCAGATGGAAATCCCTCTCCGGGTCCTTGAGCCGCGTCCGTTGTTCGTCGCTGAAGACGCCGAGGCCCTTGGCCTCCTCCCAGGTCCGGATGGCGGCGATTATGGCGTCCGTCCCGGGGTTCTTTTCGAAGGACTCGGGATCGGCTACGAAAGCGTAGCCGGCGCGGTAACCCGCGGTCCGGGCCAGCATCCATTCGATGTCCTCCAGGCGCGTGTCGGGCGTCATGAGGAACCAGCCGAGCATGTTGGGCTGGTAATTGCGCTCGAGGAACGGCTGGTGCTTGAAGCGCTGCTCGGACTGGCTCTCCCGGAAGCTCGCGTACCAGGGCTCGCCCCAATTGATGTAGCTGTTCATGTGCCAGTAGAAATGGCCGACGTTGCTCGAGCCGTTGACGACCAGGTGATCGACCTGCCCGAGGAAGGCCTCGACGAAGTGATCGTGGCCGTAGTCGCCCCGGCCGAGATAGCAGGTCCCCTCGTGGCCGTCGAAATCCATGTGGGACACGCCGGTCTCGTTGAAGAAGGCGGCCAGGTTCTTGATGAGCTCTTCCTGCATGGGCCAATCGGGGAACAGGGTCTTGTAGGGATGGTCCATGAGCTTCCGGGCGTCCTCGCCCCTGGCGTGCGGCGCGGCTACGGTCCCGAAGGCCCCCCGGACGCAATCCGTCAGCGTATAAGGGCCCTCGCCGCTGACAGCCCGGTAGCGGACGATCTCCGTGCCGATGAGGACCGCGTTGAGCGTGGACTCCTGGCGGAAATGATCCCCGCGGCCCAACGGGATCTCCGTCGTCGCGGCATCGATATCGCTTTGCAGGAGCGCGATCCCCGCGGCCATCAGCCCCCGGTTGGCGGAGGTCGTCACGAAGGGATCGTTGGTGGTGATGAAGTTCGTCAGCGTATGGGCCCCTATCCGGATGCCTTTGGCCCGGGCTTTCTCCACGCACCGCCTCATCCCTTCGCGCCCGTTCGGGAACAGGTCCTCGAGGAGGTCGAAGTGCCCCCAGGTCCTGAAGGGGCCGCTGTGATAGAGCGAGGTGAAGCCGAGCCTCGCGGCGTACTCCAGCATCTCGTCGACGTTATTTTCGCCGAAGTTGGCGATGAGATAGGGCCGGCCCGTGGCGCCCGAGGTCTTGATCCATTCTCCGTCGATCACGGGATGCGGCAGCCCCTCGGCCAGCTCGATCCTACCGATCAGGGGCAACACCGCGGCGGGCGCCGCGCCGAAGACGGCCAGGGCGCTCCCCTCCATGGTGAACCCCTCGAGGGCCTCGACGGGGACGTTCTTGTGCTGGTGCCAGACGGTGATGACCCGGTCCCGGGCCTGGTTGACGCAGAAGGCCTGGAGGCTGGAGCCGGACCCATCCGGGGTCGCGGTGGTCACGCCTCCGGTCGTCCCTTCGTCGTTGACCAACTGACCGCCGCAAGTCTTGGCGTTCAGGGTCTGGATCCCGACGGCATAGCCGGCGTCGCGCACGATCCCGACGACCTCGCCGATCGTCTCCCCGATCGTCGTCCGGATCGGCCCCCACAGCACGGCCTCGATCCTCTCGGGGCGCAGGACCTTGACCACCTCGAAGCGGAGGTAGTCGGCCTGGCGCGCGACCCGGACCCGGAGCTCGATCCCGCCCTCGAAGGCGAAGGACCAGATGTCCTTGCTCGCCCGCAATCCGGTCGGCTCGAGCTCCCGTCCGCCGCTCTTGACCCGGACCAGGTATCCGGGGCGGCCCGCCGGGGCGTGATCCCGGCCGCTTCGGGGATCGACGAGCTTGACGATCGCCCCGCGGCCGTCGACCTCCAGCCGAAGTCCCGAGGTCTCCAGGACGTTCTGGGCCGCCGCCCCGGAAACCAATCCAAGCCCCAGCAGAAGGACGGTAACGAACTTGGCGCCCGACGTCATGCTCGACCTCCTCGTCTCCTTCGCGTTTTCCCGATGTTATCATATTTCGCGCGGCCCGGGCTTCCCCCGCTTTGACATTATTTTTCCTTCTGAATTATCATAGGCGCCGAACACCGATGGACATGAAAGAGCGGATCGCCGGGGCCATCGCGGACCGCCGCGCGGAGATCCTCGATCTCAGCCGGCGCATCCACGCCGATCCCGAGCTGGCCTTCGAGGAGCACCGGACCTCGCGCCTCCTCCGGGAGGTCCTGGCGGCCAACGGCTTTGCCGTCACGGAGAACCTGTCGTCCCTGCCGACGGCCTTCCGGGCGGTCCATGACCGCTCCGCCGACGGGCCGCGCATCACCTTCACCGCCGAAATGGACGCCTTGCCCGGCCTGGGGCACGCTTGCGGCCACAACATCATCGGCGCGGCCGGGACTTACGCCGCGGTCGTCCTCGCCTCCGTCCTCGGCCCGGCCGCGGCCGGGACCGTCGAGGTCGTCGGCACGCCGGCCGAGGAGAAGGGCAGCGGCAAGGTCCGCCTCGTCGAGGACGGGGTGTTCGCGGCATCCGCCGCCGTCCTCCAGATCCATCCCCACTCCCTCGATACGGTCGTCTGCCAAGCCATGGCCCGCCGGACGTTCATCGTCGAGTTCTTCGGAAAAAAGGCCCACGCCGCGGCCGCGCCGGGGGCCGGAGCGAACGCCCTGGACGCCCTCGTCCTCTTCTACCATTCCGCCGCCCTGCCGCGGACCAAGCTCGCCGCGGGCACCCTCTTCCACGGGATCGTCGAGGCGGGCGGCGAGGCGCCGAACATCATCCCCGACTACGCCCGGGGCCGCTTCTCGATGAGGGCCGACACCATGGCCAAGCTCGAGGGTCTCGTCGCCGGCGTCCGGACGCTGGCCCATGACGCCGCCGCGGCGACCGGCTGCCGGGCCCAAGTCACCGAGCCCGGCCCCGGGGTGACGACCTTCCGCCGCAACGCCGCCCTGGAGGACCTCTTCGCCGGCCTGTTCGAGGAGCGCGGCCGCGCCGAGCCCCGGAAGGTCCGCCAGTCCTACGGCTCGACCGACCTGGCCAACGTCTCCCGGGTCGTCCCGACGATCGAGCCGATGATCAAGACAAGCGACGCCCCCATCCACACCGAGGAGTTCGCCAAAGCCGCCGCCGGCCCGGGCGGCGAGCGCGCCCTTCTCGACGGCGTCTATTTCCTGGCCGGCGCCGGCTATCGCCTCCTGACGGAGCCCGGCCTTCTCGACCGGGTCCGCCGGGACTTCCTCTCGGCCGCCGGGGACGGGGCGGGCGCGGCCGGATGAGCCCTTCCTAACGACATGCGCAGCCTCCTCGACGTCCTTGGCGGCGATCGCGACGGGCGCGTCGTCCTGACCGACTCCGGCCTGGGCGGGCTCTCCATCTGCGCCGGGCTCGAGCGCCGCCTGCGCGCGGGCCGCGGCGGCCGGACGATCGACCTCATCTACGTCAACGCCTGGCCCGACGACGCCCACGGCTACAACGACCTCCCCGACACGGCCTCGCAGGCGGCTGTCCTCGACCGGGCCCTGGTTGCCATAATGGGCTATCGCCCCGACCTCGTCGTCATCGCCTGCAACACTCTCTCGGTCCTCTACGAGCGGACCGTGTTCGCCCGGTCCCCTGAAGTCCCCGTGGCCGGCATCGTCGACGAGGGCGTCGACCTCTTCGCCGGAGCGCTGAACAAGGACGCCTCGGCCGCCCTCCTGCTCTTCGGGACCCGAACGACCATCGAATCGGGCGAGCACGTCCGCCGCCTGAAAGGGCTGGGGATAGATCCGCGGCGCATCCGGCCCGCCGCCTGCCATGGGCTCGCCGCCGTCATCGACAAAGATCCGGATGATCCCGCGCTTCCCGGCCTTGTCGACGAGTGCGTCTCACGGGCCCTTGCCGGCGGCAAGCCCCTCGGAAGCCTCTATGCCGGACTTGCCTGTACCCACTACGCCTACACGGCCGGACTCTTCCGGCGGTCGCTCGAACGGCTCGCCGGACCCCGCATCGAGGTCCTCGATCCCAACGAGCGCCTGGTCGAGGCCCTCGCCGCCGGATTGGAGGGCGTCCCGGCCGGCTCCGCCGGAGCCGCCGTCACGGTCCGGGTCGTTTCCAAAGTGGCGCTCGCCGGGCCCCAGCTCCGGGCCGTGGCCCGCCGGCTCCAGCCGGTCTCGCCCGCGACGGCGCGGGCCCTCATCGATTACACACGCGTCCCCACGCTGTTCTGAGGAGATCGAACATGAAGATCCTGCTGCTGACCGGCCCCGGCGGCGACGCCCAGGGCTGGGGAGACATGAAGGTCACGGAATCCATGCGCCAAGCGGCCGAATCCCTCGGCCACCCGGCCCGGATCGCCTACGTCGCCGACGAGGCCGAATTCTTCCGCCTGGTCGACAAGCCCGATTTCGACATCGTCTGGAGCGCCCTCTACCACATCACGCCGAACGAGGCTTTCATCGGCCGCAACGCCGAGGGCCTCTGGGTCGCCGACGTCTTTGACGAGCGGAAGATCCCCTACATCGGGTCCGACAGCCGGACCATGAAGGCCATGATCGACAAGTTCCGGACCCACGAGATCCTGGCCGCCGGCGGCGTGGCCGTCCCCTCGCACGTCCTCCTCCACTCGGGGGACGACGCCGCGTCCGTCACCTATCCCGCGTTCGTCAAGCCCATCTGCGAATCGCGCTCGGTCGGCATCTCCGACGAGAGCGTCGTCCACGACGAGGCGGAGCTCCGGCGGCGCGTCGCTTTCATCGAGAAGGAGTTCGACGAGCCGGCCCTGGTCGAGGAGTTCCTGCCCGGAGACGAGTACACGGCCCTCGTCCTCGGGAACGGGAAGACGCGCGAGGTCCTGCCGGGCCTGGTCACGGTCGAGGACAGCCACTTCCGGAACTACCGCATCCTGCGGAGCGACCTCCGGGGCGTCGGCCTGACCCGCATCAGCCTGGCCGGGGCCCGGACCGAGGAAGCCAAGGCCCTCGGCGACGCGGCGGCCGAGGCCATGGGCTGCCTCGACCACATCCGTATCGACATGCGCGTCGACCGGGCCGGCAAGCTCCGCATCATCGAGGTCAACGGCATCCCCGGGCTCAAGCCGCACAAGAGCTGGTCGCCCCAGATCTTCACGCTCTACCACGGCTCGCCGCTCGGCGAGGAGGAGGATTACCGCCGGCTCATCGGGGTGATCGTCGAAGCGGCCGGCCGGCGCTACGGCTTCTGAGCCGGACCGCCGGGGACGGTCCGGGTGAACCACTCCCGGACGATCCGGGTCAGGGTGGTCGGGACGGGCGCTGTCCTGTCGGACATGAACCGGGTCAGCGCGTCCCGCCAGAACTCCGAGTGCTGGAGCGTAGTGATCCGGTTGCGGAACATGGCCGCTCCCTTGCGCGGCTCGGCCGCCATCCGGTCGAGGATGCCGAGGACCTCTTTCCGGAAACCCTCGGGCCCGTAATAAGCCAAGTAGGCCTGCCAGGCCTCTTCCACTCCCGCGGCGGTCCGGAGCGGCCGCGAGATCCGTTCGAGCTTGGCGCGGAAGCCGTCCGCCTCGCTCTTCGCGAGCGGCCTCAGGCCCGTCTCCGAGATCCGGTAGGGGTGGACGGTGTGGGAGACCAGCCGGCCGTCGCGGACGCCGAGCTCGAGGACGAAGCCCGTCTTGCGGTGATAGAGGTCCGAGAGCTGATAGAAGAGGAAGTTGCCCAGGCTGTAGGCGATGAGCCGGCCCCCGCGCGTCTCGATCCCCTGGGGGACGTGGGGGTGATGGCCGGCGACGACGTCCGCGCCCGCGTCGCTGAGGGCCCGGTAGGCCGCGACGATATAGGGCGGCGGGAAGGGGATGTATTCGAGTCCGGCGTGGGCGACGACGACGACGAGATCGCCGCGCTTCTTGGCTTTCCGGACGAGCCCGCTGAGCTTCTCGATCTCCCAGCCGCAAACGCCGGCTCCGCCCCGAGAGGCCGTCAGGTCCTCCCCTTCCCCGAAATTGAGGACCGTGATCCGCGTCCCCCGGACGGTGACGGTGAGGGGCGTGATCGCTTCGTCGAAGGACAGCCCGGCCCCGACGGTCCGGACGCCGCTGCCGCGAAGGACGTTGAGCGTCTCGCGGAAGCCGGCGAGGCCGTAGTCGAAGACATGGTTGTTGGCCAGGCAGGCCACCTCGAAAGGCACGGCCGTGAGGCCGGAAACGTGGCGCGGGAGTCCTTTGAAGACCGCGCCGCTCTTCCAGACGGGCCGGCGGGCCGCCGTGAGGGCGCACTCGCAGTTGACGATCCTGAGATCGGCCGCCCGGAGAACCGGCAGGAGGCCGCCGTAGACCGCCTCCGGGTCCGTCCGGACCAAGGGCTCGAGGGCGCGGATGGGCGCCCAGTCGGCGGCGATGACGATCGAGAGCGGCCGCGTCATTTCATCCGCCCGGCGATCTCCCCGGCGTGGCCCTTGAAGAGGGCCAGCCCCAAGACAAGAACGAGCAGGACGGGCTTTCGCATGGCCTTATCTCCCTCCGCGGGCGGATGTTGCAATCATAGACCGCGGCCGCGGAGACTGTCAACACGCCGTCCGGACCCGCGCGGCGGCGCTCCGGCCTTGACTTGCGGTCCCCGGGCTCATTACACTCGTGCTCCGCGCATCCCTCGGACAGGAGGTCGCCCCATGACCAAGACCGGCCCAGCCCGGATCTCGATCGCCCTCGCCATCCTCGTGACCGCCCTCATGACGGCGGCCTGCTCGAAGGCCGCGGCGGACCGGATCACTCCAGGCCTTTCGGTCATCCCCGCTCCCGAGCGCCTCGAAGCCCGGGCGGGGGCCTTCGCCCTCGGGCCTTCGACACGGATCCTGGTCCCCGAGGACCAACCCGCGGCCGTGCCGGTGGCCTCCATGCTGAAAGACCTCCTCGACCGCCCGACCGGCTACGATCTGGCCGTCGAAACGGCCGCCGGCCTGGCGACCGCTCCCGCGTTTCCCGCCGGCACGATCGTCCTTCGCCTCGATGACCTGGAAGAGCGCCTGACCCGCGAAGGCTATCTTCTGGAGGTCGGCCCGGGAGGGATCCTGTTGCGGGCCGCGGACCCGGCCGGGCTCTTTTACGGCGTCCAGACCCTCCGTCAGCTCCTCCCGGCCGCCATCGAAAAGCCCGCCGGCGAGGCCGCGACGGCCCCCTGGACCGTTCCCTGCGTCTCGGTCGAGGACCGGCCGCGGTTCGCCTGGCGCGGGGCCATGCTCGACTGCGCCCGCCACTTCTTCCCCAAGGAATTCGTCCTGCGCTGGATCGACATCCTGGCCATGCACAAGCTGAACACGTTCCACTGGCATCTGACCGACGACCAGGGCTGGCGCGTCGAGATCAAGAAGTATCCGCGCCTGACGGAGGTCGGCGCCTGGCGGGTCGACCGCGAGGACCAGCACTGGAACGCCCGCGAGCCCCAGCAGCCGGGCGAGGCCGCGACCTACGGCGGCTTCTACACCCAGGACGAGATCCGCGAGGTCGTCGCTTATGCCGCGGCCCGCCACATCACCGTCGTCCCCGAGATCGAGATGCCCGGACACGCCAAGGCGGCCCTGGCCGCCTACCCCGGGCTCTCCTGCACGGGCGGTCCCTTCACCGTGCCGCCGGGCGGCTACTGGCCCATCACCGATGTCTTCTGCCCCGGCGACGACCGGACGTTCGAGTTCCTGGAGAACGTGCTGGCCGAGGTCGTCGAGCTTTTCCCCGGCCCCTTCGTCCACATCGGCGGCGACGAGGTCGATAAGGCCGAGTGGAAGCGCTGCCCCAAGTGCCTGGCCCGGATCGAGGCCGAAGGGCTCGCCGACGAGAGGGAGCTCCAAAGCTATTTCGTCCGGCGCATCGAGAAGGCCCTGAACGCCCTGGGCAAGCGCCTCATCGGCTGGGACGAGATCCTCGAGGGCGGCTTGGCCCCGCAGGCCACGGTCATGTCCTGGCGCGGGACCGAAGGCGGCATCGCCGCGGCCAAGGCCGGGCACGACGTCGTCATGTCGCCGACCTCGCATTGCTATATCGATTATTACCAAGGCCACCCCGCCTACGAGCCCCCGGGGATCGGCGGATATCTGCCGCTTTCGATGGTCTATTCCTTCGAGCCGGTGCCGGACGTCCTGACCGGGGACGAGGCCAAGCGCGTCCTCGGCGGCCAGGTCAATCTCTGGACCGAGTACATCGGCGAGGGCCGCCACGCCGAGTACATGGCTTTGCCGCGGCTGGCGGCGCTGGCCGAGGCGGTCTGGTCGTCGAGGGAAAAGAGGGATTGGGACGACTTCGCGGGCCGCGTCCGAGCCTTTCTCCCCCGCTACGAGGCCGCGGTTTTGAATGCGGCCCGGAGCGCCACCCTCGTCGCCATCGGGGCCGGCGCCGAACCGGAGCGGAAGCGGGTCTCCGTGTCTCTGAAGACGGAGTTCCCCGGCCTGGACATCCGCTTCACGACGGACCGGTCGGATCCCGGCCCCTCGTCAACGCGCTACCGGAAGCCTTTCGTCGTCAAGAGAACAACACAGGTCCGGGCGGCCGCCTTCGACGGGCGGACGCGGCTCAGCCCGGCGGTCGCGGCCGAGACCTTCTTCGTCCACCTGGCATCCGGGCTCAGGCCCGCGCTGACCTCGCCCTTCAGCCCGAAATACCCGGGCGGCGGCGAGACGGCCCTCACCGACGGGCTCCTCGGCACGAAGGACGCGGGCGGCGGCCGCTGGCAGGGATTCGAGGGCCTCGATCTCGAGGCCGTCGTCGACCTCGGCCGGACGCGGTCCGTGAGCGGTCTTACCGTGCGCTGCCTCCAGAACATCAACTCGTGGATCTTCCTGCCGGCGGCGGTGGAGTTCGCGGTCTCGGAGGACGGCCGGGAGTTCGTGACGGTGGCCACGGTCGCGAACGACGTCCCGCCGCGCGACGCCGAGATCGTCATAAAGGAATTCGCCGCCCGTTTCGACAGCCGCCGGGCCCGGTTCGTACGGGTCCTGGCCCGGTCCCTCGGCGCCGTCCCCGATTGGCACTACGGGGCGGGCGGCAAGGCCTGGCTCTTCGCCGACGAGATCGTCGTCGAATAGACGATCTCCTGGCCCGGCCGCGTCTCGAGATCGATCATCCCCTGCCGGGGCAGGGCCGCGGACGGGTCAGCGCCGGTGACGCCGACCTCGCCACCGCCGAAGGGATCGAGGATCCGGAGCCGGCCCCCCGCCTCCGAGCGGACACGGAGCTCGCTCACCCGGCTCCCGGTCCAGACCGCGTCCAGCTCGAACCCGCCCCGGGCGCAAAGGCCCTGGAAGCGGCCGTCGGCCCAGGCCGCGGGAAGGGCCGGCAGGACCTGGACGAAGCCGCGGTGGGACTGAACGAGCATCTCGGCGATGCCGGCCGCGCCGCCGAAGTTCCCGTCGATCTGGAACGGCGGATGGGTGTCGAAGAGGGTCGCCAGGGTGGACCGGCGCAGGAGGGTCAGAAGGTTTTGGTGGGCCGTCTCGCCATCGAGCAGGCGGGCATAGAAGCTGACGATCCAGGCCCGGCTCCAGCCGGTCTGGCCGCCGCCGTGCTCGAGCCGCCGGGCCAGCGTCCGCTCGGCCGCCTGGAAAAGCTCGGGCGTCTCCGGCGTGATCTGGGCCAGCGGGTAGAGGGCCAGCATGTGGGACATGTGGCGGTGCCCCGGTTCGGCCTCGTCGTAGTCCTCGATCCACTCCCGGATGTTTCCGTGCCTTCCGATCCGGAGGGGCGGCAGGCGGCTTTCGAGCTCTCTCAGGCGGGCGGCGAAGTCCGCGTCGACGCCCAGGATGGCCGCCGCCCGGAGGCAATGGTCGAACAGGGCCCGGGCGATCTCGAGATCGATCGTGGCGGCGTAGGTCAGCGATTCGGGCTTGCCCGTCCTCGGGTCGAGGTAGGCGTTCTCCGGCGAATGCGAGGGCGCCGTCACCAGGCGGCCGTCGGGCGACGGCACGAGAAAGGCGGCGACGAATTCAGCCGAGCCTTTCATGATCGGGTAGGCGACGTCGCGGAGGAAGGCCTTATCGCCCGTGAACTCGTAGTGGTCCCAGAGCGGGAAGGTCAGCCAGGGCCCGGCCATGGGCGAGACGCCCCAGACCCCGTCCGCGACGCCCGTGCGGCCGAAGGGATCGGTCAGATGGTGGAGGGTCCAGCCGCCGGTCCCGTAGGTCCGTCGCGCGGTCACCGCGCCGGGGACGGTCAGGCGTCGGACGAAGTCGGCCAGGGGCGCGACGGTCTCCGGGAGGTTGGCCACCTCGGCCGGCCAGTAGTTCATCTGCAGGTTGATGTTGGTGTGGAAATCGGAATTCCAGGCCGCCTCGAAATCCTGGTTCCAGATGCCCTGGAGATTGGCGGGGAGGACCGCCGGGCGCCGGGACGAGCCCATGAGCAGGTAGCGGCCGTATTGGAAATACAAGGCGGCCAGGCCGGGGTCGTCCGCGCCGGACCTGACCCGGGCCAGGCGCTCGTCAGTCGGCAGGGCCGAGTCCTCGGGCCTGCCGCCGAGCGCGAGGGCGACGCGGTCGTAGAGCGCCCGGTGCTCGGCGATGTGGCGCGACCGGAGCTTCCGATAAGAATGCCTCCCGGCGGCGGCCAGGGTCGCGG
>JBFYNT010000350.1:0-2728 GCA_041304225.1 Candidatus Aminicenantota bacterium | reverse complement strand
TCAATCCGTCGGACATGCCCGAGGCGATCGCCGCTTTCTGCCGCCGCACCGGCCAATCGGTCCCGCCGGGGAAAGCGGCCATGGTCCGCTCCATTCTCGAGAGCCTGGCCCTCAAATACCGGTACGTCATCGACCAGCTCCGGGCCGTCCTGGGCCATCCGATCGAGAAGGTCCACGTCATCGGCGGGGGCTCGCGCAACGCGCTCCTCTGCCGGCTGACGGCCGATGCGACGAGGCTTCCCGTCGTCGCCGGACCGGCCGAGGCCACGGCCCTCGGCAACATCCTCGTCCAAGCCATGGCCCTGGGCCTTGTCTCTTCACCGGCCGAGATAAGACGGATCGTCCGCGAGTCGTTCGAACTTGTGACCTACGAACCCTCAGGCCCTGCCGCCGAATGGGACGCGGCCTACCGGCGTTTCCGCGAGACCCTCGAGGCTTGACAACCCGGAACAGGAGGCATATAAACATGGCGTTCCTTCGGGGAGGGTTGAGGATGGATCCGACAGCCATAGAAAAAGCCTACCTGTCTTCGCGGGAGAAGTACGCCGAGCGCGGCGTCGACACGGACAAAGCCCTGGACAGGCTCCGGGCGATCTCCCTGTCTCTCCACTGCTGGCAGGGAGACGACGTCCACGGCTTTGAGCGCCATGGCGGGAGCCTCGACGGCAGCGGCCTTCAGGTCACGGGGGGTTACCCCGGCCGGGCCCGAACGCCCGAGGAGCTCCGGGCCGACCTCCAGCAGGCCTTCGCTCTCATCCCGGGGCGCCACCGCGTCAACCTCCACGCCATGTACGGCGAGTTCAACGGTCAAGCGGTCGACCGCAACGCCATCGAGCCCGAGCATTTCCGGGGCTGGACCGAATGGGCCCGCCGCCAGAACCTCAAGATCGACTTCAATGCCACGTGCTTCGCCCATCCCAAAGCTGCCTCGGGCTACACTCTGAGCAGCCGGGAGAACGGCACACGGAAGTTCTGGGTCGACCACGTCAAGTGCTGCCGGAGGATCGCCGCCTCGATCGGACGGGAGCAGCAGACCGCCTGTCTCCACAATCTCTGGATCCCCGACGGCTCCAAGGACGTTCCGGCCGACCGCTGGGGCGCCCGGGCCGCACTCCTGCGGTCCCTCGACGAGATCTTCGAAGTCGAATACAGCCCCCAGCAGATCAAGGATTCGCTCGAGAGCAAGCTGTTCGGCATCGGCAGCGAGTCATTCGTCGTCGGCTCGCACGAGTTCTACATGGGCTACGCCCTGACCCGGGGCAAGATCATCTGCCTTGACCTCGGCCACTTCCACCCGACCGAATCCGTGGCCGACAAGATCTCGGCCCTCCTGCCCTTCTCGGGCGAGCTCCTGCTCCACGTCAGCCGGGGCGTCCGTTGGGACAGCGACCACATCGTGCTCCTCAACGACGAGGTCCGCGAGCTGGCCGCCGAGATCGTCCGCAGCGGCGCGCTCGACCGCATCCACATCGCCCTGGACTACTTCGACGCCAGCGTCAACCGCATCGGGGCCTGGGTCCTGGGGGCCCGGTCGTTCCTTAAAGCGCTCCTCATCGCCCTGCTCGAGCCCCACGACCGGATCAAAGAGCTGGACCCGCCGGCCAAGGCCCTCGACCGGCTGTCCCTCTTCGAGGAGCTCAAGGCGCTGCCCTTCGGCCCGGTCTGGGACACCCATTGCCTCCGCGCGGGCGTACCGCCGGCCGACGAATGGCTCCGGGAGGTCGAGACCTACGAGCGCCGGGTCCTGAACCGGCGCTGACCGGTCCGCCGGCCATCGTCTCCATTGACGCGGCCCCTTTTTTGGCTAAACTGGGGGGAACGCGCATGGACAACTCCCAGAACCCCCGTCCGCGAGATGCCGCCGGAATGGGGACATCCCCCGATGCCGCCCGCGTCGAGAAGGTCAAGGACCTCCTGCACTACCTGGCCAACACGGTCTCGGCGATGAAGATCTTCCCGAGCGACCATGCGACGGTCCGCAATTTCGTCGACCAGCTGACGGCCAAGTTCGCGGATTTCCTGGCCGTCCAACAGAAGCTCCAGGTCGGGATCGAGGAGTTCACCTTCACCTACGAAGGCCGGCCCGTCTATTCCGACGAAGTCGCCATCAAGAGCCTGCCGTTCTTCTTCTTCAAGGACGGCCTGCACATCCTCTACTTCTACCAGGGCCTCGACCGGCCGGAGGTCCTCGACTTCCTCGAGCTGATCAAGAACGAGGCCCAGAGGCCGGCCGAGGACAGCGATATCGTCGCCGCCCTCTGGGAGCGCGACTTTCCGAACATCCAGTACTATGCCCCGGACGAATTCCTCGAAAGCCGCATCCTGGCCGAGCGCCGGGGCGCGGACCTCCAGCGCCCCGACCTGCCCGGCTTGCCCGAAGAGCTGGCCCGCGAGACGATCGAGGTCCGTATCGACGCATCCAAGCTCACCCAAGGCCGGATCGATCTCGACCCGGGAGACCGTGAGGAGATCCTCAAGGCCTCCGGCCGGGCGGAGGAGGAAACGCCGGATCCCGGGGCGCCGGCGGCAGAGACCCGGGAATCCGGAGAGCGGAGCCCGGCCGCGGCCATGGACCCGACGCTGACCGAGGCCGAGCTCCAAGCCCTCGAGCGGATGGTGCGGTCGAACCGGACCAACTCCGCCGCGGGGGAATATATCAACCGCCTGGTCGAGATCGTCGTTGTCGAGGAGGACGCCGCCGGCGGCCGGGCCCGCCGCGACGCCCAGC
>JBFYNT010000349.1:0-8258 GCA_041304225.1 Candidatus Aminicenantota bacterium | reverse complement strand
GATTCCCCCGAACTCTACGACCTGCTCTTCGATTCGCTCGATTTCGATGTCGCCTACTGGCTCGGCGCCGCGCGCGAGGCCGGAGGCCCGGTGCTCGAGGCCGCCTGCGGCACGGGCCGGCTCCTGCTTCCCATCCTCAAGGCCGGGATCGAGGTCGAGGGCTTCGACGCGAGCGAACCGATGGTCCGCCGCCTGCGGGAGAAAGCGGCCGCGGCGGGGCTCCCCGTCAGGGCCGAGGTCGCCGACATGAGGAGTTTCGAGATGGGCCGGCGCTATGCCCTCATCTTCTGCGGATTCAACGGCTTCGCGCACTGCGCGACGATCCCCGACCAGGTCGCTTTCCTCGGCGCGGCGCGCGGGCACCTCGCGCCCGGCGGCGTGCTCGCCGTTCACATGTCCTACCCCGGGCCGGCCTACTGGTCCGAGCCCGACGGAAAGCCGGTCCTCGAGCACGAGGCGCCGCGTCCCGGCGGCGGCAAGCTCCAGCTGTGGGACAACCGCAGGAAGGATATCGTCGCCCAGCGCCAGGATTCCGAGATGGAGATCTGGGAGCTCGACGCCTCGGAGCGGCCGGCGGCCGTCCACAAGTTCTCGACGGCCCAGCGCTGGGTCTATCGCTTCGAGCTCGAGCTTCTGCTCGGAGCGGCCGGCTTCACCCGATGGGAGATCCTCGGCGGGTTCGACGGCAAGCCGCTCGACGCCCCCGACGACCAGATGATCGCCCGGGCCTTCAAGGACTGAGGCCGCTCGCCTCCGGCGGCAGGATCTCCGGCCTCAAAGCTTGAGCAGGGCCCGTCCCGCGAGGACGCTCAATCCCGAGACGAGACCGCCGAGCGTCGTTCCCCAGACGAGGTCGACGACGGTGACGACGATCGGCCAGTCCCTGACCGTGGCCTGGTTGGTCAGGTCGTACGTGGCATATGAAACGAGGCCCAGGAAGGCCCCGAGGAGGAGCCCCTTGAGCGGCGCGCCGGCCAGGACGCCCGGCCGCACGGCGAAGACGAGCAAACCGGCGATGAACAGCAGATAGAACAGGATGGCCGCCGTCCAGCCGACCTTGGGCGCCATCAGGTAGCCCAGGTGCTTGCGGTAGAAACCCTTGGCCACGACCCCCAGCCAGACCATGTCGATCAGGAAGAAGATCGCCAGGGTGATCGCGTAGAGCATCAGCGTTTGCCGGATGGTCATCATCCCCTCCTTTTAATAACGAAGATCGACCCGCTCAAAGCGGGATATCCCCGGATCGGGGACGCCCTTCACTTTTTCTCCGTTCCTGCGTTCTTATAGAGCGGCGTGACGTCTCGCTGGCCGCGCTCGAGATAGGGGACGCCCTGGTCCATCCACTGCGGCTTCGGCTTCCCGAGCAGGAAATGGTCGAAGAACTCGTCCTGATGGACGGTCCAGTGCTTCTGGTTCTCGCGCTCGCGGAGGCCGTGCTTCTCGCCGTTGTAGTTGAACATGTAGGCCTCTTTGCCAAGCCGGCGGAGGGCCGAGAAGAACTCGATGCCCTGATACCAGGGCACGGCGTCGTCCTCGTCGTTGTGGATGGAAAGGTAGGGCGTGCGGACCCGCTCGACCCAGAAGAGGGGCGAGTTCTCGAGGTACTGCAGGGTCCGGTTCCAGAGGGGGGCGCCGATCCGGCTCTGGGTCTTCTCGTACTGGAAGGCCCGGGACATCCCCGTGCCCCAGCGGATGCCGCCGTAGGCGCTGGTCATATTCGAGACCGAGGCCCCGGCTTGGACGGCCGCGAACATGTCGGTCTGGGTGACGAGGTGGGTGATCTGGTAGCCGCCCCAGCTGTGGCCCTGGATGCCGACGCGCGCCGGGTCGATGAAGCCCATGTCGAGGACCTTGTTGACGGCCGGGATGACGCACTTCATCGCGCTCGCTCCCGGATAGCCGATCTCGTAGACGATGTCCGGGCTGAGGATGACGTAGCCGTTGCTCGCGTAGCGCGTGAAGTTGATGCTCGTCCCCGGCGCGGGCGCGATGTACCGGTGGAGGCCCAGGGCCTGGGTCTCGTAGATGTAGACCATGAGCGGGTACTTCTTGGAAGGGTCGAAGCCCTCGGGTTTGACCAGGACGGCCGGGAGCGTTTTGCCGTCGGCGTTCGTGTAGGTGATGAGCTCGGCCCGGCCCCAGTTGTATTCCGTCTGCTGCGGATTGGCGTCGCTGACCTTGCGAGCCGCGGCCAGGTCCGGGCCGCTCACCCACAGATCGGGGAACTCGTCGAAGCGCTGCTCGGTGTGGACGAAGACGTCCGCGCTCTTGGCCTTCAGGAGGCCCCCGAGCTGCTTGTCCTTCATGACGACCTTCGCGGGACCGTCCGCCGGCGCCGAGAGGTCCAGGCGATAGGCGCCCGTGGCCCGGGTCGCCTCGTTCGTGGCCAGGAGGACGAGGGGCCCGCTCGCCGCGATGGCCGGCTGATCGGGATCGAGGCGGGCGTAGCGTAAGACGAGCTTGTCGCGGCGGCCCATCCCGTTTGTCGCCGCCCGGCTCTTCGCGCCGTCGGGCGAGATCTCCCAGATGTCGTAACGGTCGTAGACGAGGATCGACCGGTCGGCCTCGGTCCAGCCGGCGATGCCGTAAGGGGCCGGATCGCCCGGCGAGTCGTTCTCCTCGTCGGCGAAGCTCACGGCGATCTTCGCGGTCAGGTTGAACGTCTTCCCGTCGGCGATCCGGTAGCTGTACCAATCGTCGTCCGCGCTGCTGTAATAGGCGAGCCAGGCGCCGCCGGGGGAGAGCCGGGCGCCGCCGGCGCTCTTCTCGAGGACCTTCTTTTTCGAGCCGTCGTTGACGCTGACGACATAGACGTCCTCGTAGCCCTGGTCCCAGGAGACGAGCTGCCGGTAGGGGAGGTCCGACGAGCCGAGGGCCGTCTTGGCGTCCTCGGCCAGGGCGATGTCGGGCACGTCGGGCGTGGCCAGCTGCACGAACTTCCTCTCCTTCGGCAGGAAGTGCACGACGCACATCAGCGTCCGTTTCTTGTCCTCCTCGGCCTGGGCCTTCTGCATGGGTTGGAGGTAGGGGTCTTTCCAGCTCCAGATGTCGACCTTGACCGGCTCCGGAGCGTCCTTGGGCTCGGGCTTGGGCGCCGGGGCGATGCCGAAGAATAGGCGCCCGCCGTCCTTGGAGAACTGGAGCTTGCCGTTCTCGCTGACGGCGTAACCCGCCGGGAAAGCCCTGGCCAGGCCCGGGACGAGCTCGGCGGCGCCGGACGAGACCGCGACCAGCTCGACGGCGTGGGCGGAGGACGCGGGTTTTTTCGCCAACGGGACCAGCTTCGTCGCCCCGGCGGCCGAAGACCAATGGTAGAGCTTGGAGGCCGACTTCTCGGACTTGTAGTCGTCGCGGTCGCTGGTGAAGGCGAGCTGCGCGCCCTTCTCGTCGAAAGTCAGGTTCTTGTAGTTGCCCTGGCCCTTGAGCAGGGCGACGGTCCGGCCCGAGGCCGCCTCGAGGGCGAAGGCGCCGTCGTTCTCGGGGGTCTTCGACGAAACGGCGTAGGCCAGCCAGGTGCCCGGCTTGTTCCAGACGTACTCGGCTGCCTCGGCGATCTTGACCTCCTTGCCCGTAGCGAGCTCGCGGACGACGAGGTCCGTCCCGGGCTCCTTCTTCTTCTCTTCCTTCTTGGGCTCCTCGGATTTCGGCGCTTCCTTGCCGGGCTCGGGCTTGACCGCCGGCTTGACCTCGGGTTTCGCTTCGGGCTCCTTCTTCGCCTCGCCCTTCGGGGCCTCGTCCTTCTTCTCGTCCGGCTTCTTGAGGGGCGGTTCGAGGAGGTAGGCGACGAAGGCGCCCGACTCCTCGGGGAGTTTGAAGCTCTTGACCCGCTCGACCGTCGTCACCTCGCCCGTGGCCAGGCTCATGATGCCGAGGGCGCTCTTGGGCTGCTCCTCGGGCTTCTTCTTGTCCTTCTTGGCCTTGTCGACCTCGGCCTTGACCGGAGCGATGGTGAACACGACGAACCGGCCGTCGACCGTGACGGCGGGCCGGCTGCCGCGCCCGGCGCGGTATTCCTTGTCCGTCTTCAGGTTCAGGGCGACAAGCTCGCCGTCGCCGTCCTGCGGCACGAGGGCGTAGACGAGCCACTGCCCGTCGCGCGAGAGCTGGGTCCCCTGGATGGCGCGCCAGCCGTCGTAGGCGTCGTAGCTCAAGGGCTTCTTCGGGCCGCCCGGCGCTGCCGATGGGCCGGCCTGCGCGGCCAGGGCCAGCGCGAGGACCAGGGCGATGAGGACGGACTTCGAGGTCGCGGACGTTCGCTTCATGATGTTCCCCCGCGGAATGGAATGATCAGGCCGATGGCCATGAGACGGCGAGTATAGCAGGCCCGCTCACGGCGCGTCAAACGGGCCCGGGCGGGGGAGCGGGGTTCATCGGGGAAAGAGGAGGAGGGCGTCGCCGACCGCGCGCTCGCCCGTGAGATCGGAGGGGCTGCTCACGACCTTGTCCCGGACGACCATGGCCGTCGAGCCCCCGCCGTCCATGTTGATGGCCTCGACGGCCCCGAGCTCGAGGAGGAGCGAGGCCAGCTCGGCGATGGTCATGCCGACGCTCCGCTCCGGCTGGCGTCCGTCGACCGTGACGAGCAGGAGGCGGCCGTCGGCCCGGACCCCGACGGCCGTCCGGGGATGCCGGGCGTCGGCGAAGCCGGCATTGTAGATCGCCGGGTCGATCGCCGCGGCGGCGCCCGAGGCGACGAGGCGCGGCCCGCCGCCGATCACGAACTCCGGCGCGAAGCCGGGCCGGGGGGTGAGCCGCGCGTCGGTCCTCAGCTCGACTTTGGCGCCCCGCGGCAGATGGGCCCTGAGCCAGCCGGCGGCGGCGCCGTGGGCGGACAGGACCGCCCCCCCGGGAGGGATGGCCGCGTCCCCCCGTCCGTCCCGGACCGCCGAGACCTTCCCTTTCTCGATGACGGCCTCGGCCCCGTTCGGCCCGGTCAGGGTCGTCCTGTCGAATTCGGGCGTGAAGAGGATGAGCTCGTCGTCCAGGCGGGGCCTGTTGAGGCCGTCGATCCGGCGCTTCGCCGATCTCCCGGCGACGGCTTCGGCCAGGACTTCGACATCGACGACGGAAAGCCGGGTCCGCGAGCCCCGGTTGGACACGGCCAGCCCGGGCCTTCTGCGGTAGGGTTCGCTGAGGACCTTGCCGGCCGTAATGACGATCCCCGCGGGCTCGCCCCGGTAGGGGCCCTCCGTCCGGAAGTAGCCCCCGTTGACGCCGGCCAGCGCGCCGAGCCGCCTGACGATCGAGCTCGCCGTCTCCGTGCCGACGCCCTTGCCGTGGGCCCGGCCGAGGCCGAGCCGCGTCCGCGACGGGTCGGCGACGAGAACGTGGATCGTCCAGCGGTCCGGACCGATGCCCACCGAGAAGTCCCCGCGCCGGATCTCGACGTGCTCGAGCCCGGGACCGACGATCTCGGAGCGCCGGGTCTCCGCGGGCTTGGCCGGGGAGGCCGGGAAGGCACCCGCGGCGGGAGCGCCGGATGGCGCGATCGCGGTTGCCGCGAGCAGGAGCGCGAAGGCGAAGAGAAGGACCGGCCGGCGCCGCTCCCCCCGCTCGCCCGGCGCCGCGGCCTTCATCGCCTTCCGCCGATTTCGCCCGTCACCCCGTGAAATAGAGGTAGGCGGCGATGATCAGAGCCAGGACGATGCCCGAGGTGATGACGTCGGTCGCGTTCCAGCTGGCCCGCGATTCCTTCCGGTGTTCGGCCGTGACCGTGCCGTAGGTCAGGCCGCTGATCTTTTCGTAGGACGGCGCTTCGGTCAGGTAGCTGACCACGATCATGACCACGGCGCTGACCACGAAGATGATCAGGCTGTAGTACTGAAAGAAAATGTTGTTGACGATCCACAGGAACGAGCCCTGGGCGTAGGAGAAACCGGCCGTTAGCTTGACCGGCGTGTCGACGGCCAGGCGGAAGAGCCCCAGCGTGAAGCCGGTGCCGAGCGCCGCCAGGCAGCCCTTGGCGTTCAGCCGCTTCATGAAGACGCCGAAGAAGAAGACGACGAAGATGGGCGGGGCCAGGTAGGACTGGACCCCCTGGAGGTAGTCGTAGAGGCCGCGGCCGCCGCGGATGACCGGGATCCAGAGGAGGCCGATGAGGACCATGACCCCCGTGGCCACCCGGCCGATCCAGACCAGGCGTTCCTGGGTCACTTTCGGCTTCAAGCGCTGGTAGAAGTCCATGGTGAAGAGCGTCGCGGCGGCGTTGAAGGCGCCGGCCAGCGAACTCATCAGCGCGGCCAGCAGCCCGGCTACGACCATGCCGCGGATGCCGACCGGCAGGATGTTGGCCACGAGCATGGGGAAGGCCTTCTGGGCGTTGGCCCGGACGAGCTCCGTCCCGCCCGCGAAAAGCTCATTCTGAAGGGCGGCGTTCTGTCCGCTCTTGGCCAGGGCGAAAGCGATCATGCCGGGGATGATGAAGATGAACACGGGAAGGAGCTTGAAGAAAGCCGCGGCGATCGAGCCCCGGCGGGCCTGGCGCTGATTCGGGGCGCCGAGGACGCGCTGGACGATGTACTGGTCGGTGCACCAGTACCACAGCCCGATGATGGGCGCGCAGAAGAGCATCCCGATCCAGGGATAGTTGTTGTTGAAGTACCAGGCCATCCGGCCGGTTTCCATGACCGGGGCCCAGGTCCCCTGGACGCCGGCCGGCACGAGCGGCTTCCAGAGGTTGAACATCTCCCCGCCGGCGATCTCCCGGAGCGCCCCCCAGCCGCCCAGGGCCTTGAGGCCGAAAAAGGTCACCAGTCCCGCGCCGATAATGAGGATGAATGTTTGCAGGGCCTCGGTGTAGGCCACGGCCTTGAGCCCGCCCATGACCGTGTAGAGCCCGGTGATGACGATGACCAGGATGGAACCGATCCAGAAGCTGTCGAGGCCCAGGAAGTTGAGCTCGGGCAGCAGGACGCTGAAGACGATGCCGCCGGCGAAGATGCCGACGGCCATCTTGGTCAGGACGTAGGCCACGAGCGAGATGAGGGACAGGACCGTGCGCGCGGCCGGCGAAAAGCGCCGTTCCAGGAACTCGGGCATGGTGAAGACCCGGGAGCGCATGTAGAACGGCACCATGACCCAGCCCAGGACGAGCAGGCACCAAGCGTGGAGCTCGTAATGGGCCATGGCCACGCCGTCGGTCGCCCCCGATCCGGCCAGGCCGACGAGGTGTTCGGCCCCGATGTTGGAGGCGAAGATAGAGGCGCCGACGATAAGCCAGCCGAGGTTGCGGCCGGCCAGGAAATACTCGTCGGACGTCTTTTGCTTCTGCCGCATGACCTTCCAGGCCAGGCCGAGAATGATGCCGAAATAGATGAGGATGATGATCCAGTCGAGGGGTTTCAGCACGCTCATGTCCGCTCCTTGGGCGCAGGTTGCGCGGCCGGGCCGATTCTACATCAGCCCGGTTCCTATATTAAAGAGCATTTTTGGGAACTCCATCTTCTCGGCTGCGTTCGGGATATCGCCCCTTGCCCCCGCCAACGGGGAGCGGACTCCTGGAAGCGGACCTCAGAATCACGGCCGAGCGCTCGAGGCCGGGATTCTGGGAGATATCTAGAGAAAGCGCTCTCCCGATATTTCCCAGCGCCGCCCCTCCGGGCTGCTCCGGGGCGGCGCTGATGGTCGCTCAGAGGCCTTCGCTCCCTGCCGGTCCCCCCTCCCTCACGGGGGCCTTGGGTCGACATCCCTCACCGCCTCGCGATGGAGTTCTTGAAAACCGAAGTAGCGGGTTTGGAATTAGCCTGATCGAGCTTGCTCAATCATCGTCATCCACCAGCGTCACGGCCCAGGACGGGTAGGGCGCCGCGGAGCCCTTGACGGCGTGCCAGATGATGCGGTTGAGGGTGTCCTCGGGGCAGGCGTCGATCTGCCGGAAGTTCAGGCGGCCCGACTGGACGGCGTGGCGCCGCAGCAGCGCGTCGGCGATCTTCTCCTTGGGCGGGTTCATGGCGTCGAGCGGGACGACGTTGGGCACGGCGTCGTAGGGCCTGAAGTCCGGTGTCGCCGCGAAACAGTCGAACATCGGCGTGGCCGCGGCGTCGAACTGGTTCATCGGAGGGAGGCCGAGGATCTGCTCGATCGTCCGCAGGAGGCTCGTCGTGTTGTACTGCGTCGAGACGACGGCGCCGCGCTTGGTGTAGGGGCTGGCGCAGTAGGCCGTGGTCCGGTAGCCGCTGACGTGGTCCCAGCCGTTCTGGGGGTCGTCCTCGATGCCGAAGATCACGGTCTCCTTCCAGAAGGAGCTGTGGCTGAAGGCC
>JBFYNT010000348.1:0-30346 GCA_041304225.1 Candidatus Aminicenantota bacterium | reverse complement strand
GTCGGGCCCGAGTCGCTCAAGAACTACCACTCGCCGATCGAGGAGTCGCGGGCCGACCTCTTCGCCCTCTACTACATGATGGACGACAAGATGGTCGAGCTGGGCCTCCTGCCGAGCCTCGAAGCGGCCAAGGCCGAATACGACGGCCAGGTCCGCAACGGCCTGATGACCCAGCTGACCCGCATCCAGCTCGGCAAGACCGTCGAGCAGGCCCACATGCGCGGCCGGGCCATGGTCTCCCACTGGGTCTACGAGAAGGGCCGTCCGGAGAACGTGATCTCGCGGGTGACCAGGGACGGCAAGACGTTCTTCGTCATCAACGATTATCTGAAGCTGCGCGCGCTCTACGGCCGGCTCCTGGCCGAGGTCCAGCGGATCACGAGCGAGGGCGACTACGAAGCGGCCAAGGCCCTGATCGAGGACTACGGCGTCCGGATCGATCCGGAGCTCCACAAGGAGGTCCTCGACCGCTACGCCAAGCTCAACTTGGCCCCTTACGCCGGTTTCGTCAATCCCGTATACACGCCGGTCGTCGCCAACGGGAAGATCATCGACGTCCGGATCGACCTCACCGAGGGCTACGTCGAGCAGATGCTGAGGTACGGCCGGGATTACGCGTTCCTGAAGTGAACCGCCCGGCGGACCCGGACGGGCGGGCCGTTCGCTCGGCCCCCCGGGGATCGGGAAGAAAACCGGCTTCCCGGCGTCTAAAATGATTGTGGATGGACAAGTCTAGGGGATTGTGAGGTTCGCCTTGCCTAAGATCGACTGGAACAAGCTGAAGGACCGGTTCTGGGCGAAGAAAGCCCGGCCGTTCACCGTACTGGCCGCTCTCTTCCTCGTTTTCCTTGTCTGGCAGATCGTCGACCGGCTTCCGGGCGGCGGTCCGGCCGGCGGGCCGCGAGGGGCCGCGGTCGCCGTCGAGATCGCGGCCGTCGAGAAGGGCGGCATCCGGGACATCGGCACCTTCTCGGGGACGCTCATCCCCAAATCCTATTTTACCGTCGTCCCGAAGATCTCCGGCCGGGTCAAAGAGCTCCTCGTCGACATCGGGGACCGGCTGACCCGAGGCCAGCTCGTGGCCGTCCTCGAGGACGAAGAGTACCAGCAACAGGCCCTCCAGGCCGAGGCCGACCTGGGCGTCGCCCAGGCCAACCTGGAAGAGTCCCGGTCCGCCCAGGAGTTGGCCCAGAAGGAATACGATCGGGCCAGGGCCCTCCACCAAAAAGGCATCCTGTCGGACGCCGAGCTCGAAGCGGCCCAGTCCGCCTTCTCCACGCGCGACGCCCGTTACAAGGTCACTGTGGCCCAGCTGGCCAACCAACAGGCCGCCCGGGAAACGGCCCGGGTCCGGCTGTCCTACACCAGGATCCGCGCCGCTTGGGAGACGGGCGGCGACGCCCGCTTCGTCGGTGAGCGGTTCATCAACGCCGGAGCCATGCTCTCGTCGAATACGCCCATCTTGTCGGTCATCGAGCTCCAGCCGATCACCGCGGTCATCCACGTCACGGAGAAGGACTACTTCCGGCTGCGCCCCGACCAATCCGTCGCCCTGACGAGCGGCGCCTATCCCGGCCGCAGTTTCGAGGGCCGCGTGGCCCGGGTCGCGCCCCTCCTCAAAGAGACCTCCCGCGAGGCCCGGGTCGAGGTCGACGTCGACAACGCCGACGGGGCGCTCAAGCCCGGGATGTTCGTCAACGCCCGGATCGAGTTCGCCAACCGGACGGACGCGACGATCGTCCCCACCAGCGCCGTCGTGACCCGGGGCGTCGCGCGGGGCGTGTTCCTGGCCGACCTGGTGAGTAAGAAAGCCGTTTTCCAGGCCGTCACGACCGGCGTCATCGAGGGCGAACGGGCGGAGATCGTCGAGCCGGACGGCCTCACAGGCCATGTCGTCACTCTCGGCCACCATCTCCTCGAGGACGGCACGGCCCTCATCCTGCCCGCGAACACGCCCGGGGCCGACGCCCCTGCCGCGAAGAGCGCGCCCGGAGACAAGCGATGAAGCTCTCGGAATTCTCCATCCGCCGGCCCATCTTCACCTGGATGGTGACCTTCGTCGTCATCATCATCGGACTCGTCTCCTTCTCCCGCCTGCCCGTCGACCTCATGCCCGAGGTCGTCTATCCCACGCTCAACGTCAACGCTTCCTACCCGAACACGGGGCCCGAGGAGATCGAGGAGATCATCACCCGGCCGATCGAAGAGGCCCTGAGCGCCGTGCCGGGCGTCGAGGAGGTCTTCTCCTCCTCGTCCGAAGGCTCGAGCTCCGTCCGGATCATGTTCGCCTGGGGCACCGACCTCGACGCCGCGGCCGACGACGTCCGGGAGCGCCTCGACCGCATCGTGGGCCGCCTGCCCGACGAGGTCGACCGGCCGACCCTGCGCAAGTTCGACCCGGCCCAGCAGCCGATCCTGCAGTTCGGGGCCCTCAGCAACCTCGATCCCGTCCAGGCCCGGCGCATCATCGACGAGCAGATCGCCTACCGGCTCGAGCGCGTGGCCGGGGTGGCCTCCGTCGACGTCTACGGCGGCCGCCAGCGGGAGATCCAGGTCAACCTCGATCCCCTCAAGCTCAAGGCCCTGGGACTGCCCCTCAACGTCATCACCGGCAAGATCCGCCAGGAGAACGTCGATATGCCGGCCGGGGTCATCGAGCGCGGCAACTACGAGATCCTGCTTCGCATCCCCGGCGTCTTCACCGACCTCGACCAGCTCCGGGACACGGTCGTCGCCGTCCGGGACGGCGTGCCCATCCAGCTCCGGGAGATCGCCAGCGTCGAGGACACGTTCCAGCGCGTCACCCGCGTCGCCCGCATCAACGACCGGGAGGGGATGCGCCTGGCCGTCTACAAGCAGTCGGGCCAGAATACGGTCAACGTCGCCGAGCGCGTCCTGAAGGAGATCGCCGAGATCCAGCGGGACATCCCCCAGATCGAGCTCCTGCCCACGTCGAACAGCGCCGAGTACATCCGCCGGGCCATCGACAACGTCGGCTCGTCGGCCGTCTGGGGCGCGGGGCTGGCCATCCTGGTCCTGCTCGTCTTCCTGGTCAGCATCCGCAGCACGCTGGTCGTCGCCGTCTCCATCCCCATCTCGCTCATCGGGACCATCGCCCTGATCTACTTCGGCGGCTTCACCCTGAACACGATGACCCTGGGGGCCTTGGCCTTAGGCATCGGCCAGCTCATCGACAGCTCCATCGTCGTCCTGGAGAACATCTACCGCATGCAGGAGAACGGCGTCCCGCCCCTCAAGGCCTCGATCGACGGGACCAACGAGGTGGCCGCGCCCATCGCGGTCGGGGCCGTCACGACCTGCGTGGTCTTCCTGCCCATGATCTTCATGCGGGGCATGTCGGGGGTCATGTTCAAGCAGCTGGCCTACGTCGTCAGCTTCGCCAACATGATGGGACTTTTCGTCGCCCTGACCATGGTCCCGATGCTATCGAGCCGGCTCATCCGCGTGGCCAAGCCCTTCGACCCGGCGACCAAGAAGCTCCTGGAGCGGCTGGCCAACGTCTTCCTCGGGTCGTTCCGCAGGCTCGAGAACTGGTACAAGAGGCTGCTCCACAAGGCCCTGGACCACCGCGTTCTCGTCCTGGGCAGCGTCGGGGCCGTGCTGGTCGCCTGCCTGTTCCTCGTCCGTCTTGTCGGGACCGAGTTCATGCCCGCGACGGACGAGAACGAGGTCCGGGTGACGGTCGAGATGGAGGTCGGCACGCGCCTCGAGGTGATGAGCAAGACCTTTGCCGTGGTCACAGAGATCGTCAAGGCGGCCGTCCCCGAGATCGTCAGCCACGAGGAGAGCTACGGCGGCGGCGGCTGGCGCAGCGGCGCGAACACGGGCAACATGACGCTCAAGCTCGTGCCGCGGGACAAGCGCTCGCGGACGAGCGAGGAGATCGCGGTCGACCTCCGCAAGAAGCTCTCCAACATCCCCGGCACGGTCGTCCGGACCCGGGCGAGCGGCGGCCAGATGATGTTCGGCATGCGCGGCGGCGGCGGCCAGGAGCGGCTCCAGGTGGAGGTCCGCGGATACGATCTGGCCGTGTCCGAGGCCCTGGCCCGGCAGGTCCAGGAGATCATGAAGAAGGTCCGGGGCGTCACGGACACCCGGCTCAGCCGCGAGATCGGCAACCCCGAGGAGCTCCTGGTCATCGACCGCCAGGCCGCGGCCGACATGAAGCTCTCGGTGAGCGAGATCGGCCAGTCCATCCAGACGATCCTCTCGGGGACCCAGGCGAGCTACTTCCGCGAGGCGGGGCGCGAGTTCCGCATCCTGGTCAAGGTCAAGGACTCGGAGTTCCTGGACCTCCAGGACATCCTCGACCTGACCGTGAACAACTCGGACGGGGAGCGGATCAGCCTGCGCAACGTCATCGACACCCGGCCGCGGCGGGGCCCCATCCGCATCGAGCGGCGGGACCGCGAGCGGGTCGTCACGGTCTCCGGCGAGATCGCCGGCCGCGACATGGGCTCGATCATCGGCGACGCCCGGGAGGCCCTGCGGGCCGTCCCCATCCCCCGGAACTACAGCATCCAGTTCACCGGCGACTACGAGGAGCAGCAAAAGGCGAACAAGGAGCTGCTCCAGAGCATCATCCTGGCCCTGATCCTGGTCTACATGATCATGGCCATGCTCTACGAGTCGCTTCGCGATCCGTTCATCGTCATGTTCTCCGTGCCGCTCGCGGCGATCGGCGTCATCCTGATGCTCTTCGTCACCAAGACGAGCTTCAACATGCAGTCCTACATCGGCCTGATCATGTTGGGCGGCATCGTCGTCAACAACGCCATCATCATCGTCGACTACACGAACCTCCTGCGGCATCGCGACGGGATGCCCATCCGCGAGGCCATCGAGGAAGCCGGGCGCCGGCGGCTGCGGCCCATCCTGATGACGGCCTTCACGGCCATCATGGCCACCCTGCCCCTGGCCCTGGGGCTCGGCGAGGGCGGCGAGGCCCAGGCGCCCCTGGCCCGGACGGTCATCGGCGGGCTGCTGAGCTCGACGCTCATCACGCTCATCGTCGTCCCCGTCGTCTATAATATCTTCGAGGACTTCCGGCGGAAGAAGGAGCACGGCGAGGTCGCCAACGGAGGGACCAAGACGGCCGCCGCGTAGGGCCGCCGGCCCGAAAAGGGGACATGTACCTTTGGTACGTGTCCCCGGTCTACCCTCCGATTTCTTCGGATTGACGCTCCGCACCCGATGCGACTATCATGCCCACCAGGCGCTTTCCCATGATCGACCTCACGGACTACGGTTGGAACGGGACGCTGGCCGAAGCGTTCGAGGCCTTCTCCGGCCAGGGCCTGGTCCCGGCGCGGATCGTCAAGCAATCGCGCGACCTCTCCACGGTTGTCACCGAGGAAGGGGAGTCCGAGGCCGAGGTCTCGGGCAAGTTCCGTCACGAAGCCCGCGGGCCCGCGGATTTTCCGGCTGTGGGCGATTGGGCCGCCGTAAGGCCGGGCGGGCGGGCCGTCATCGAGGCCCTTCTGCCGCGCCGGACCGCTTTCACGCGGAAGGCGGCGGGGGAGGCCGTGGAGGCCCAGGTCGTGGCGGCCAACGTCGACACCGTCTTCCTCGTCAGCGGGCTCGACGGCGATTTCAATCTCCGGCGCATCGAGCGTTACGTCACCGCGGCCTGGTCGAGCGGCGCCGCTCCCGTCGTCGTGCTCAACAAAGCCGACCTCCGGCCGGACGATCTCGCTGTCGCCGTGGCCGAGACGTCGGCGGCCGCGCCCGGCGTGCCGGTCGTGGCGGTCGAAGCTCTGGCCGAAGGCGGGCTCGAGGGCCTGAGGCCCTATCTCCTCCCGGGACGGACGGTCGCCTTCCTCGGCTCGTCGGGCGTCGGAAAATCGACCATGATCAACCGCCTGCTCGGCGAGGACCGCTTCGCGACGGCCCCGGTGAGCGACGCGGGCGAAGGACGGGGCCGGCACACGACGACGGGCCGCGAGCTCGTCCGGCTCCCGGGCGGCGCCCTGCTCGTCGACACGCCGGGCCTGCGCGAGCTCGGGCTCTGGGCCGACGACGACGGATTGGACCGGACCTTCGAGGAGATCGACCGGCTCGCGGCCCGCTGCCGGTTCCCCGATTGCGGCCACGAGCGGGAACCGGGCTGCGCCGTGCGGGCCGCCGTCGAGGCCGGGACGATCGACGAGGCGCGGTGGGCGAGCTACCTGAAGCTCCGGCGCGAGTTGCGGTACCTCGAGCTCAAGAAGGACGAGAAGAGCCGTCGGCAGAACGAGAAGAAGGCCGGCCGCGATTTCCACGTCCGGCTCAAGGAAATCAAGCAGAACAAGCTGCGGTACCGGTAGGGCCGTCCCACCCGTTTGACGGTCCCGCCCAAATGCGGCTATCATGCGGCCGTTCGGATCCGAAGGAATTCGCCACGGAGGGCCTGCCCCATGAGACGCCGATCCGCCCGGTCCGCACTCGTTCTTGCCATCCTGGTTCCCGCGTTCGTAGGCTTCGCGGCCGCCGTCGGCCGCCAGATCCCTAAAGACGCCCCGGCTTCCGGCCTCAGGCTGGTCGCCGCGACCGGAGAGCTGGCGCTGACCAAGGGGCTGGCCGTCGGGCTCATCGGCACGTACGGCCGCGCGGCGGTGCCCTCCGACCTGCTGGCCTGGCAACTGGCCATGGGGACGATGGCCGAGCCGAAGGAAGGCGCGATCGTCGGCAAGAACGCCAAGGGAGAGGACCAGGCCTGGGCCGCGGTCGAAGCCGGGAAGGAGGGCTGGATCGAGAGCCGGGCGCTCGCGGGCGGATACCTGTTCATGACCGTCGACGCCGCCGTGGCCCGGACGATGATCCTCGACGCGACCGGATTCTACGTCGCCTGGATCAACGGCGAACCCCGGGGCGGCGAGAAATACGGCGCGGACTATCTGCGCCATCCCCTCCGCCTGGCCAAAGGGCGCAACGTGTTCCTCTTCCGGGGGGAGCGAGGACGCTTCAAGGGCCGCCTCTACGCCCCGCCGGCCGAGATCTTCCTCACCGATAAGGACATGACGTTGCCGGACCTCGTCGTCGGGGAGAAGGGGCCGGTCCTGGTGGGCCTGCGGCTGGTCAACGCGACGGGGGAAAGGCTGGAGAAGGCCGAGATCCTCTGGCGCGCGGCCGGGGGTGATGGGCGGGAGCCGCTGGCCGTTTCGGTGGCGCCGCTCGTCACTCAGAAGCTCGCCGTATCGCTCCCGATCGATGCGCCCTCCGCCGAGGGGCCTTTCAATATCGAGATCAGGGCCCGGGCCCGCGCCGGGCGACGGACGGTCGAGACCCCTCCGTTCACGGTCGAGCTCAAGGCCGTCGCGGCCTCGGCGCACCACAACCGGACCTTCGTCAGCGGGATCGACGGCAGCGTCCAGTACTTCGGCGTGGTGCCGATGACGGAGGCCGGCGCGGCGAAACCCGCGCTCGTTTTGACGCTCCACGGCGCGGGCGTCGAAGGTGGTGGACAGGCCAGGGCTTACGCGCCCAAGGATTGGGCCGTCATTGCGGCGGCGACCAACCGCCGGCCGTATGGATTCGATTGGGAGGACTGGGGCCGGCTCGACGCCCTCGAGGTCCTGGCCGAGGCCCGGCGTCTCTTCGGGACCGACCCGGCCCGGACCTATCTCACGGGGCACTCCATGGGCGGCCACGGCACCTGGCAGATCGGGGCGACCGTCCCCGGCCCGTGGGCGGCCATCGCGCCGAGCGCCGGCTGGACCAGCTTCTCGTCGTACGGCGGGGGCGTGGCTTACAAGGATCCGTCGCCGGTCGAGAGGATGCTCCTGCGGGCGACGAACCCGAGCGAGACGGCGAACCTGGGCCGCAACTTCCTCCATTACGGCGTTTATATTCTCCACGGCGACCAGGACGACAACGTGCCGGTGGACCAGGCCCGGTCCATGCGCGGGCTCCTGGCGTCGTTCCATCCCGATTTCGCCTACTACGAGCGGCCCGGCGCCGGGCACTGGTGGGGGAACGAGTGCGTCGATTGGCCGCCGCTCTTCCAATTCCTGAAGGACCGCGTCCGGCCGCCGGACTCCGAGAGCCGTCGGGTCGAGTTCGTCACCGCCAATCCCGGGATCTCGGCGGGCTCCCGCTGGATCGGGATCCTGGCCCAGACAAAGCCGCTCGAATGGAGCAAGGTCGTGATCGAAAAGGACGAGGCGGGAAGGTCGTTCAAGGGGACGACGGAGAACGTCGGGCGGCTGGCCATCGATGTCGCGGAGAACGGATCGGACGGCCCGGTCACGGTCGAGCTCGACGGGTTCCGCCTCGAGATCGCGCCCGCACCTGGTTCTGGCCCCGTCTACTTGGAGCGGAACGGGAAGGGCTGGGTCCGGACGGAAGCGCCCGCTCTCGGTTCGAAAGGCCCGCACCGCTCCGGCGGCTTCAAGGACGCCTTCCGGCACGGTTTCGTGTTCGTCTACGGTACGCGCGGCGACGCCGCGGAGGACGCCCGGGCTTTCGGCAAGGCCAGGTTCGACGCGGAGATGTTCTGGGTCCGCGGCAACGCGGGCATCGAGGTCCTGCCCGACACGTCTTTCGATGCGACTCGGTTCAAGGACCGGAGCGTCATCCTCTACGGCAACGCCGATACGAACGCCGCCTGGGCGAAGCTCCTGGCCGGTTCGCCGGTCGAGGTCCGGAAGGGCTGGGCGCGGATAGGGGAGAAGCGCTACGAGGGAACAGGTTACGCGGCTTATTTCGTCCGGCCCCGCCCCGGGAGCGATTCGGCCTCGGTCGGCGCGGTCGCCTGGACCGGCCCCGCCGGATGGGCGGCCGCCTCACCCGGCCAATATTTCGTCAGCGGAGCCGGATTCCCCGACCTTCTCTTCTTCTCGGCGGAGAGCCTGCGCTTCGGGACGGACGGCGTGCGGGCCATCGGCTGGTTCGGCGACGACTGGAGCCTCGAACGCGGCGACATCGTCTGGAACGAGGGCCGGAAGAAATAGCAGGGGCAGTCAGTAGGCCTTGCTGCGAGGTCCGACCGCATGAACGCCGATCTTTTTATTGGCTGAATCCAATTCGAAGATCAGGCGATATTCGCCGATCCTGAGCCGGCAGTAATCCTGGTACTTGCCTTCGAGGCCGCGGACATCCTTGTGCCGGAGGGGATTCTCGAGTTCAGCAAGCTGCTGCAGGTGGTTAAGTAACCTTGCGTGAACGGACATTTCCAATTTTTCGAGGGCTTTTCGAGCAGCTCTCGAGAAGACGACGCTCCAGATCTTTTTGGACATCCTCTAAGGGGACGCCTTTGCCCTCTCGAAATTCTCGCGACGCGGCTCTGACCGTTCTCAAGAGGCCGGGAACGGCCAGCAGCTCCATGGTTTCCTTGCGGCGCTCGATGTACTCGTCGATCAGATCGATGACGACATCGTTCATCTTCCGGTTCTCCAGGCTGGCGGCGGCTTTGAGGAGGTTCTTCTTCTCCTCGGGGATGCGGATCGTGGCGGTTTGCATGGGCTTCTCCTCGAAAGTAGATTAATCGCTTAAGCGCTTTATGTCAACAGTCTAAGTTGACAAGCTCCTTCATTGAGTAAGACGAACGAGAGCGAGGGAACCTCTCAGCGAACATGACTTGAGTTTTCTGTCCGGACGGACTTAAATAGAAAAGACCGTCCGGGATCCGAAAAAGGCAGAAATGAGAATAACCGTCGACAAACCCGTTCTTTTGCTGCTGGCCATGTTCGCCCCGATCTTAGTCGCCGCCGCTGGGCCTGGGCAGACCGATCCCAGGCCGGCTGCTTTCGATCCCCAGGAGACCATTCCCGTCCAGGCGCTCAAGGAAGATCTCGAGGTCCTCTGGAACATCCTGGAGGAGGGGCACGGCGGGTTCGACAGGTACACCCCGGTCACCGCGCTGCGGGAGAGCTTCGATGCCGTCGCGGCGGGGCTAACCGCCCCGCTGACCGAGCTCGACTTCTACCTCCGGCTCCTGCCGCTCGTCGCGGAGATCAAGGACGGCCACACGCGGCTGACCCCTTCGCCGGCGGCCTCGTCCTGGCTCGACGGCCGGCCCGTGTTCTTCCCCTTCGAGCTCCGGTTCCTGAACGGCAAGGTCTACATCTTCAGGAACTTGAGCGGGGAGGCGGGGCTTTCCGACGGCTCCGAGCTCCTGGCCGTCGACGGCACGTCCATCGGCGATATCGTGGCCGCGCTCCTGCCGCTCGTCCCGAGCGACGCCGGCATCCGCACGGCCCGCCTCCGGCGCCTCGAGCAACCGGCCTCGTTCGGCCGCCTGCTGGCCCTGCGGTTCGGTCTCAAGGAATCGCGCCGGATCCGTTTCCGCCCGTGCGACGGCGGGGAGGCCAGGGAGGCCTCCGTGGCGGGCCTTCCGGCGGTCGGGACCGTCCGGCGGCTGCGGGAGCGGTATCCCGCGACGGGCGAGCGCCGCCCGCTCTACGACCTGGCTTTCCGGGAGGGGCGCGCCGTACTGACCGTCCGGCAGTTCGGCGACGATCCTGACAAAACCAGGCCCCGGTACCCCGAGTTCCTCGAGCAGGCCTTCCGCAGCCTCGAAGAGAAGAGGACGACGGGCCTGGTCATCGACCTGCGCGGCAACGGCGGCGGGCGGGACGAGTACGCCAAACTCCTCTTCGCTTACGTCATGGACCGGCCGTTCATGTATTACGCGGGCCTGGAGACGAAGAAGGACGAGTACGACCTCTTCAGGTACACGAAAGAGACCGCCGCGGACAGGGAGGAGCTGAAGACGCCGCTCCATAGGAACGAGAGGGGCTGGTTCAACGTCCTGGGCCATCCCAACCGCGGCCTCCAGATGCCCGCGGAGCCCGGGTTCAGGGGGCGGGTGGCCATCCTCATCGACGGCGGCAGCTTCTCGGCCACGGGGGAGACGACCTCCGCTTTCCATTACTATAAAAAAGCCGTGTTCTTCGGGGAAGAGTGCGGATCGGGTTACTACGGCAACACGTCGGGGTTCATGGTCACGGCGACTCTGCCCCGGAGCGGCATCCAGGTCGGCGTCCCGCTCATCCTCTATACGATGGCCGTCGACAACTATCCCAAGGACCGCGGCTTGGTGCCCGATTTCCCGGTCGCGCCGGCGATCGAGGACATCCTGGCGGGCCGGGACCCGGTCATGGAGAAGGCGCTGGCCTACCTGGAGAAGAAATAGAAATTGGTGCCCAGGGCGGGACTCGAACCCGCAAGGCCTTGCGGCCGCGACATTTTAAGTGTCGTGCGTATACCAATTCCGCCACCCGGGCGGGGGGACCGTCCGATTATATGCCAGGGCGGGTCCTGAAACAACGCGCGGGCCTTCCTTGACAGCCTCCCCGGGGCCGCATATGCTTCCTGAAAAGCCGGATCCCGGAGAGAGGACGCGCATGTGTTCTTGGGCGAAGGCCCTGATGACGCTGGGGGCTCTGGGGCTGGCCTTCGCCGCTTGCGGGCCGGCGGCGAGCGGGCCGGGTGAGACCCGCTCCCAAGCGGCGCTGACCGTCGGCGAGACCGGGCTCGTCGAAACTTCCGGGACGACGATCGGGCGGCGCTTCAGGACGCCGGACGGATTCGTCCGGACCGCCGAAGCCGCGGGGTCCTTCGGCGCCTATTTGAGGGACCTGCCTCTCAAGCCGCACGGCGCGGAGGTCTTACTGTACGACGGCCGGGCCAAGGGCGGCCCCGGGGTGCACGAGGCCGTCGTCGACCTCGATATCGGCCGGCGCGACCTCCATCAATGCGCGGACGCGGTGATCAGGCTCCGGGCCGAGTACTTGTACTCGCGGGGCGAGTACGACCGGATCCACTTCAACCTCACGAACGGCTTCCGGGCCGACTACGCCGAGTGGGCGCGGGGGAAGCGCGTGGTCATCAGCGGCGACACCGCCAGGTGGGAGGAGCGGGCCGCGCCCTCCAATTCGCGGAGGGACTTCTGGAGCTACCTCGAGCTCGTTTTCTCCTACGCCGGGACCTGGTCGCTGGCGCGGGAGCTCCGCCCGGTCCCCGCGGCCGATATCCGGGCCGGCGACGTGTTCATCGTCGGAGGATCGCCGGGGCACGCCGTGATCGTCGTGGACCTGGCGGTCGACGGCGGGAGCGGGGAGAAGGTTTTCCTGCTGGCCCAGAGCTATATGCCCGCCCAGGAGATCCATGTCCTGCGGAATCCGTCGGACGGCACGACCGGTCCCTGGTACCGCGTTCCCGGGGCGACGCTCGTGACCCCGCAGTGGACGTTCGCCGCGACGGACCTGAGAAGGTTCGAAGACCGATGAAGGAGGGAAGATGACGGTCCTGAAAAAGGGCGGTACATTTGACGCGATCGGGGTTCGGCGGCTGTCCGGGATCATGGCGCCGGCCGTCCTCGCGGCCCTCCTGGCGCTCGTCCTGGCCGCGGGTCCGCCGATTCGGACCCAGGCCCCGCGTTTGGAGGGTCCGCCGCAGCGCGCCCACGCCGAGGTCGACGGCCTGGCCCTCACGCCGCCCATGGGCTGGTATCCCTGGAACATGTTCGGCGAGGAGCCCCAGAACGAGGCGCTCATCCGGGAGATCGCCGGCGCGCTCGTCGCGAGCGGCATGAAGGATGCCGGCTACGCCTACGTCGGCCCCGACGAGGGCATCTGCTTCTCCCGCGGCCCGAACGGGAAGCTCACGTCGAACCTGGCGCGCTACCCCTCGGGCCTGCGCGGGCTCGGCGACCACATCCACCGCATGGGCCTCAAATACGCCCTCTACACCGACGCCGGGACGAAGACCTGCAGCGGGGCCATGCCGGGGACCAAGGGCCGCGAGTTCGAGGACATGAGGGCGTTCGCCGAGTGGCGGGCCGATTACATCAAGATCGACTGGTGCAACAGCCAGGGGCAGGACATCGTCCAGGCGTATTCGGAGCTGGCCAAGGCCCAGCGCGCCGCCGGGCGGCCCGTCGTCCACAGCCTCTGCTCCTGGGGCGACGGCTATCCCTGGGTCTGGGCCGGCGCCATCGGGCACATGTGGCGGACGACGTCCGACATCTGCGCTCCCGGGAAGCCTGACTGGGCGCGGGCCCTGCGCATCGCTTTCGCCAACGAGAAGCTGGCCGAATTCGCCGCTCCCGGCCGCTGGAACGACCCCGACATGATGATCGTCGGCATGCCCGGGTTGACCGAGGCCCAGAACCGGAGCCAGTTCAGCCTCTGGTGCATGATGGCCTCTCCCCTCATCGCCGGCAACGACCTCCGCGGCATGAGCGCTTCGACCGTGGACATCCTGACCAACCTCGAGGCCATCGCCGTCGACCAGGACCCTCTCGGCGTCCAGGGAAGGGTCATCTGGAACGACGGCAACGTCAGCCTTTGGGCGGGTAAGCCGCTGTTCGACGGCAGCCTGGCCGTGCTGGTGCTCTATCAGGATCAGTACCGGGCGCAGAAGAAGATCACCTGGGAGGAGCTCGGTCTCAAGGCCGCCGACGAGCTCTATGTCCGCGACCTCTGGAAGCACGAAACGAGCGGACCGCATGCCGGGAGCTTCACGGTTTCCGTCGGTCGCGACGACGCGGCCTTCCTGCGGCTCTCGAAGAAGCCCGATTTTCCCGTGCCGCCCGTCATCGTGGCCGACACGTACCTCATCTCGCTACGGGCGACGGGTCCCAAGCCCGAGACGCTCTCCGGGACGCTCACGGTCGCCAACAAGGGAAGCTCGGATCTCCCGCCCTGGCGCGTCGATCCCGGATCTCTTCCGCCGTGGCTTTCCGTCGAGGTCGAGGGACGCGGAAAGACATGGACATTCGTCAACACGGTTTCGACCGCCGGGCTGAAAAAGGGCTCCTATCATGCGTTAGTCCGGGCGGACAACGTCGAGCCCGTATCGGGCCGGCCCATGACCGCGCTCTATTATGACGTCGACCTCGAGGTCCCGCGGACCGTCAAGAGGTGAGCCATGGCTGAAGGGTCATTCAAAGAGCGCCTCCTGTCCCTCGATCTCTTCCGCGGCCTGACCATGTTCTTCCTGATCGGCGAGAGCACGCTCCTCTACGAGCATCTCCGCGACCCCGGCCTCGCCGGATCGGCCCTCCACGCCATCGGCACTCAGCTCGAGCATCATCCCTGGGCCGGGCTGCGCGGCTGGGACCTCGTCCAGCCGTTCTTCATGTTCATCGTCGGGACGGCCCTGGCCTTTTCCGTGGCCAAACGGGAGGAGAGAGGGGAGAGCCGGTCGAGGATCACCAAGCACGTCATCATCCGCTCCCTCCTCCTGCTCCTGCTCGGCTGGGCCCTCTACTGCGTCGAACCGGGCCGCATCACCTTCCGCTTCCAGAACGTCCTGGCCCAGCTCGGCGTGACCTATCCCATCGCCTATGTCCTGATGAGGAAGAAGGCCCGGACCCAGATCGCCTGGAGCTTCGCCCTCATCGTCCTGACCGAGATCGTCTACCGGACGTTCGCGGCGCCGGGCTACGACCAGCCCTTCGTCCCGGACCACAACTTCGGGTCCTGGGTGGACATGCTCCTCGGGGGCGAGCTGTCGGCGGGCCATTGGGTCGCGTTCAACGCCGTCCCGACGGCGGCCCACACGATCTGGGGCGTACTCGCCGGTCAATGGCTCATGCGCGCCGCGCCGCCGAAGACCAAGATCGCCTGGCTGGCGGGCCTCGGGGCGGCCGGGATCGCCGGCGGCTTCGCCCTGACCGCGGTGACGCCGATGATCAAGCGCATCGCCACCAGCTCGTTCGTGGTGGCGACCGGCGGCGTCTGCCTTCTGGCGCTGGCCCTGTGCTATTGGGTCGTCGACGCCCGAAAATGGCGCCGCGGGGCCGTCTTCTTCAACATCGTCGGGATGAATTCGCTGGCCATCTATCTTTTCCAGGAAAGCGGCGGGACGGTCTGGGTGAGGAAGCTCGTCCAGCCGTTCACGATGGCTTTCGCGGGCTGGATCGGGGAGCTCCCGGCCGAGATCCTCACGAGCGGCGCCGCCTGGGCCGTGCTCTGGTATCTGTGTTACTGGCTCTACAAGAAAAAGATCATCATCAAGATCTAGGGGCCGGCTCCATCACGACGGCCGTGCCGTAGCAGAGCACTTCCGTGACCCCCTGCATGATCTCCGTCGCGTCGTAGCGGACGCCGATGACGGCGTTGGCCCCGCGCTCGACGGCGTGGTTGACCATCATCTCGAAGGCCTCGCCCCGCGTTTGTTCGCAGAGCTCCGAGAACAGGGTGATGTTGCCCCCGACGATCGTCTGTAGAGACGCGCCGATCGTGCCGAAGACCGATCGCGACCGGACCGTGATCCCCCGCACCACCCCGAGCGACTTGACGACGCGGTAGCCGTCGATGGTGAAGGCCGTCGTCGTCATCCGGTGGATCTCCTTGGGCTGGGCCGCTTTCACCCGCTCCTCCTCCCCCATGCCCTCGTAGCACCCCAGGCAGACGTCGGCCGTCTTGAAATGATAGAGCGACGGGAAATCCCGTCCGCAAACCTTGCATCTCATGTTCGGTCCCCCTTCCCCGCCGCCGCGGCTTTTATGTCCTATTTCGCGCCTTCGCCGTCTTTCTTGGGGAGCGGCGGCGCGCTCATATCCGGCTTCGGATCGCCGAAGATGTAGTGGCCGAACCAGGCCAGGTTATGCTCCATGACCGCCCGCATCGACTTCGGCTTGGTGATGCCGTGGCCGTAGCCCTTGTAGACGACCATCTCCACCGGCACGCCGCGGTCCTCGAGCCCCTGGCGCAGCTCGTAGGCGTTGGGGATGGGCACCCGCCGGTCGAACTCGCCGTGCTGGATGAGCGTCGGCGTTCCCGCTCTCTTGATGTAGGTCATGGGCGAGGTCTTGGCGTAGATGGCCGGATCGTCGGCCGGGTCGTCGCCCAGGTAATTAATGGTGAACGGCGTGATGTCGGTGTTGTAGTAGTAGGTGGCCCAGTTGGAAATGCCTGCCCCGACCGAGACGGCCTTGAAGGCCTTGGACGACGTGGTCAGGAAGGCCGAAATATAGCCGCCCTGGCTCCAACCCATGCAGCCGACCCTGGCCGGATCGACCCAACCCTTCTTGACCAGATGATCGACCCCCGACAGGACGTCCCAGGCGTCGCCCACCCCCAGGTTGCGGATGTTGAGCATGCGGAACTTCTCGCCGTACCCGGCGCTGCCCCGGTAGTTGACCTTGAGGACGAGCGCGCCCCTCGCGGCCCAGACGTCGGCCGGGTAATACCTCAAGTCCGCCGCCAGGATGGGCCGGTCGACGCCCGTCGGCCCGCCGTGGATGACGCACAGCAAAGCGTAGGTCTTGGCCGGATCGAAGTCGGCCGGCTTGACCAGGACGCCTTCGATCGTCGTCCCGTCCTTGCTCTTCCAGGAGACGACCTCGCGCGTGCCCAGGACCAGGCCTTTGACCTGATCGGTCATGCGCGTCAGGACCCGGGGCTTCCAAGGGAGCCCCGAGACGCCGATCTCGCCGAGGGCGGCGGGGGAGTGGACGACGAACGCCAGGCGCTTTCCGTCCGCCGAGAAGCTGAAGCCCGAGACCATCGCGTCGTCCGGGCCGCTGACGCGCTCGACGGCGAGAGACGACGGATCGAGCCGGAAGAGGTGGGCGGCGGTCTTTTGCGAGGCCGAGAAATAGATGCCGTCCGCGTTCCAAGCCGCGACGTTGGGATTCTCGTCGAAGGCCCCGGACAGCGGCTTGACCGCGCCGCCCTCCGGCGCGACGAGGGCCAGGACGCTGTTGCGGGCGAAGTAATCGGGCCGGCCCAGGGAGCTCGAGAAGAGGATCGACCGGCCGTCCGGTGACCACACGGGCCCCCCGTCGGGGCCGGGCTGGTCGACGATCTTGGTCACGACGTCGCCGGCGAGCTCGAGAACGTAGATGTCCGATGTCCCGCCGTTGACGAGGTCGGGATCCTTGGCCGCGCCGAACGCGATCCGCTTCCCGTCCGGCGACCAGCTGAAGCCCCCGACGGTGAACGACTTGCCGCCCGTGCGGCGCGTTCCCGCCTGGGGAGCGCGCAGGGCTTCGGCCGCGTCGACGGTGTAGAGATGGGTATGGACGTACTCGCGGCGCACGACGGCGTAGTCGCCGTAATGGTCCTTGCGGGCCTTCGATCCGTCCGGGACCGGATCGCCCGCGGTGAAGGCGATCGTCCTTCCGTCGGGCGACCAGTCGAAGCCGCCGACGCCCGTCTCGGACTTGGTCAGTTGGACCGCCTCGCCGCCGTCGGGCCGGATGGCGAAGAGCTGGGACTTGTCGTCGACGCGCGACGAGGTGAAGGCGATCCAGCGGCCGTCGGGCGACCAGGTCGGATCGGACGAGGATTTCTTGCCCCGGGTCAGCGGGATGGCCTCCCCGGACGCGATGTCCGTGAGCCAGATCTGGGTGACGTAGGCGTCCTGTTCGAAGTCGGCCTCCGTGACCGTGTAGGCGATCCGGGTCCCGTCGGGCGAGAGGCGTGGTGCGCCGACCGACTTAAGGGCCAGGAGGTCCTCGACGGTCGGGGCGCGGCGCGCGTCCGCCGCTTGGGCCAGGGCGAGCGCCGTGAGCGAGACGACGACGGCCAGGACAACGAGAAAAAGGCGGGTCATCTTTTTCATGGGAACTCCTCAGCGTAATCCTACGCCAGGAGATACGCCGGGACAAGAGCCAAGGTTGCCCGGGCCCGGACGATAGGGAAGGGTAGGCCCGGCGTCAGCGCGCCCGGCCGAGGCAGAGCCGGACGTGATCGAGGTTCGTCGACAGGACCTTCCGGCAGTCCTCCGATGCCTCCGCGAGGGCCAGTCCTTCCTCGAGAAGCTTGCGGGCCGGCTCCAGGTCGACCGTCGGGTCCAGGCGGCGCATCTTGATGATCAAGTAGGCGGCGTTGTTCAGGCCCCAGGCCAGGCGCGCGGGGCTGTTGAGACCGCGGGCCTGCCGGACGTACTCGAAATAGTACTGGAGGGCGGCGACGAGGTTCCCCTCGGCGTCGTACTTCTCGGCCTTGGCTTTGGCCGCGAGCCAGCCGTCCCAGGAGACGGGCTGGATGCCGGCCTCGTCCTGCGAAGGCGGAGGAAGGACCGCGGCGGCCGCCGTTCCCGCGAGGGCGGTCAGGACCAATACCAAGAACACGGCCTTGTTCATGCTAGAACTGGGCGCTGAGCCCCGCGTTGAGGGCGCCCTTGTAGCCGCCCCCGAGCTCGATGAAAAAGCCCACGTTATTCCCGAACCTCAAGCCGAGGGCGTTGACGTGGAAGGTCGGCAGGACCTTGTTGAGCGTGTCGGTCTCCTCGCCCGCGACATAGGTTCCGCGCCGGTAGCGGACGCCGAAGCCGACCCCCGAGTACAGCTGGAAGCCGGGCCGCATGACCCAGCGGTAGTCGAGCTCGACGGCCCCGATGTAGTTGCTCTCCTTGAAGTCCCCGACCGTGGAATCGCCGACGCGCAGCAGGCCGGAGGCATTGTAGCCGCCGAACGCCGCCCCGAATCCGAACCGGTCGTTCCGCGACGTGTGGTAGGACAGGAAGGGCACGCCGGTGTACTTGACCTCGTCCTTGCCGAACGTGCCGAGGGTGATGACGATGGTGACGACGTCCGTGAACACGTCGGTGATCTGGTCGATGGAGAGCACGCCGTAGGACAGGGACAGGTCGTGCCGGCGCGTCTGGCCGAACCCGGCGCCGGTGAGGACGAACGCCGCGAGGGTGAGGACGACGACGGGCTTGAGGATGCGCTTGACGGCCATCGGGGAGACCTCCTGGACGAGAAATGTATAAACCCATCATTTTTGTCGGACGGCGCCCCATAATGTTGAATTTCCTGCCCCTTCCTATCAGATATTGAATATATCAGCGGCCTGAACGATAATGGCGCTAGGGCCATGCTCAAATCCTCGCCTTGGTTCGCCAGCTTCGCCGGCCTGGCCGTCACGGCCGTCATCGTTTTACTGGCGGCCGGAAGACTCGACTTCTGGCAGGGCTGGATCTTTCTTGGACTGACCGCGGCCTCGCTCGCGGCGACCATCCTGTCCCTCAGGAAGAACCCCGGGCTCGTCTCCGAGCGGGTCCGCCCCGGCAAGGGGATGAAGTGGTGGGACAAGGGCTACTATCTCCTGTCGACCCCGTTCTGGTTCGTCACGATCGTCATCGCCAGCCTCGATTCGGGGCGTGGGCATTGGGGCGGGGACCCGGTCCCGGCCGTCTACGCCGCGGCCCTGGCGTTGTTCATCGCCGGCCAGGGCCTCTACCTGTGGGCGAAGGCGGTCAATCCGTTCTTCTCGAGCGTCGTCCGCATCCAGACCGAGCGCGGCCAGACAGTCTGCCGGGAGGGGCCCTACCGGTTCTGCCGCCATCCCGGCTACCTCGGGGGGGTGCTGTTCGGGATGTCTACGCCCCTTGTCCTCGGCTCGTTCTGGGCCCTCATTCCCCAGGCGGCCGCCGTCCTTCTTCTCGTCGGCCGAACCCTTCTCGAGGACCGCATGCTGAAGCGGGACCTGCTCTGGTATGAGGAATACGCTCGAGCGGTCCCCTTCCGGCTCATCCCAGGCATCTGGTGACGACCGCGCCGGCCCGGCCGTGAGGCGGATTTTGACAGACTCGCGCGTCCTCTGATATATAGCGAGCTTCGAACGTCCTCGAGGAGAGTGCCGCCGTGACGATGGATTCCCGCTTTCATTCCGCCCTTCGGACCGCCGTCGCCGGAATGGCCCTGTTCGCCGCGACCGCCGCCCTGTGCGGGCCCGCTCTCGCGTCCGCCGCCACCAGCCCTAAAGCGCAGTTCGGTTTCTCGATCGGCGACGACTACCAGCTGGTCAACTATCGACAGCTGGTCGCCTATTGGAAGAAGCTCGACGCCGAATCCGACCGGATGAAGATCGTCGAGATCGGGAAGACCGCCGAGGGCCGGACGATGATCATGGCCGTCATCACCTCGCCGAGGAACCAGGCCCGGCTGGCCCGCCTCAAGGACATCTCCAAGCGCCTGGCCCTGGCCGAAGGCCTGGGCGACGAGGCCGCCCGCAAGCTCGCCGCCGAGGGCAAGGCCGTGGTCTGGATCGACGGCGGGCTCCACGCGACCGAGATCCTCGGCTCGCAACAGCTGGTCGAGCTCGTCTGGCGGATGGTCTCCCGGGACGACCCGGAGACGCTCCGCATCCTCGACGACGTCGTGCTGCTGGCCGTGCCGGCCAACCCCGACGGCCTCGACCTCGTCGCCGATTGGTACCTGCGCGAGAAGGACCCGGCCAAGCGGTCGATGGGCGGGGTGCCCGTCCTCTACCAGAAATACATCGGGCACGACAACAACCGCGACTTCTACATGAACACCCAGCCGGAGACCAAGGCCATGAGCCGGCAGCTCTACATCGAGTGGCACCCCCAGATCCTCTACAACCACCACCAGACCGGTCCGGCCGGAACCGTGCTCTTCGCGCCGCCCTTCCGCGATCCCTTCAATTACGCGTTCGACCCTCTCATCCCGGTCGGCCTCGACCTCGTCTCGGCCTCCATGCACAACCGCTTCGTCACCGAGGGCAAGCCCGGGGCGACGATGAGGTCGGGGGCGGGCTATTCGACCTGGTGGAACGGCGGGCTGCGGAGCGCCGGCTACTTCCACAACGTCATCGGCATCCTGACCGAGGCCATCGGCAGCCCGACACCCATCGACATCCCGTTCATCCCCGAGCGGCTCCTGCCCAAGCAGGACTATCCGTACCCGATCGCGCCGCAGAAATGGCACTTCCGGCAGTCGATCGAGTACGCTATCACGGCCGACCTGGCCATCCTCGACGTCGCCTCCAAGCACCGTGAGGATTTCCTCTACCGCCGCTACCTCATGGGCCGGCACGCCATCGAGCTCGGGAGCAAGGACTCCTGGACCATCGTGCCGGGCACGATCTCGGACGTCCAGGCGGCCGTCGAGCGGGACCGGAAGAGCGCGGGCGGCGCGGCTCCGGCCGCGGGCCCGGGACAGGGCCCGGGCGGGCGTTTCGGGCGGGGGAGCGTGGACAGGAAGTATTACGACGCGATCTTCGACGTCTCGAAGCGCGACCCGCGCGGCTACGTCATCCCCGCCGATCAGGCCGACTTCCCGACGGCGGTCAAGTTCGTCAACGCCCTCCTCGAGAGCGGCGTCGCGATCGAGCGGGCCAAGGCCGGTTTTGGGATCGCCGGCAAGACCTATCCGAAGGGCTCCTATGTCGTCAAGACGGCCCAGGCCTTCCGGCCGCACGTGCTGACCATGTTCGAGCCCCAGGACCATCCCAACGACATCCCCTATCCGGGCGGCGCGCCCAATCCGCCCTACGACGCGGCCGGCTGGACGCTGGCTTACCAGATGGGCATCGCCTTCGACCGGATCCTCGAGGCCTTCGACGGCCCCTTCGAGAAAGTGCCGGGCGTCGTCCGGCCGCCTGCCGGCGCCTTCGCCGCCGGGGCGGGAGCGGCCGGCTACCTGCTCGACCATCGCGTCAACGACGCCTTCGTCGCGGTCAACCGCCTGCTCAAGGCGGGCGAGAAGGCCTATTGGCTGAAGGCGGCGGTCGAGACGGCCGGGCGAACCGTATCGGCGGGCACGATCTGGGTCCCGGCCTCGACCGGCGCGGCCGGGATCCTGCAAAAAGCCGCTTCGGAGCTGGGCCTGAACGTCGAGGGCCTCCCGGAAGCCCCGAAAGGCGCGGCCTTCGAGCTGCGGCCGCTGCGGATCGGGCTGTGGGACACCTACGGCGGCTCGATGGCCTCGGGCTGGATCCGCTGGCTCCTCGAGCAGTTCGAGTTCCCCTACGAGCTCGTCTTCGCGCCGCAGCTCGACGCGGGCGGCCTCGCGGCCAAGTTCGACGCGCTCGTCTTCGTCGGCGGGTCCATCCCGCGCGTGCCGGCCCCCGGCACGGAGGGCCAGGCGGGCGGGATGCGGGATTTCCAGATGCCCGCGCCGGCCAACGTCCCCGACGAGTACAAGGCCCGGATCGGCCGGGTCACGGCCGAAAAGACCGTTCCCGCGCTCCGGCAATTCGTCGAAGCGGGCGGGACGATCCTGGCCCTGGATTCGGCCACCGTCCTGGCGGAACACTTCGGGCTGCCGCTCGTGAACGCCCTGGTCGAAAAGGCCCAGGACGGCAGGGAAACGCCGCTCAGGTCCGAGAAGTTCTACGTGCCGGGCTCCGTCCTGCGAGCCAGGGTCGACCCGGGCCACCCGCTGGCCCACGGCCTGGCCGCGACGGTCGACGTCTTCTACGACAACACGCCCTCGTTCGCGCTCCCGCCCGACGCCGAGCTCCGGGGGGTCAGCCCCGTCGTCTGGTTCGACGACGGCAAGCTCCTGCGGAGCGGCTGGGCCTGGGGCGAGACCTATCTGCGACGGAGCGTCCAGGTCGCCGAAGCCCTCGTGGGCCGGGGCAAGGTCTTCCTCTACGGGCCCGAGATCGCCTTCCGCGGCCAGCCCCACGGCACGTTCAAACTGCTCTTCAACGGCCTGTATTACGGCCCCGCCGCCGTCGTCGAATTGAAATAAAGAAGGGACCTGGCACCTCTCAGCCGGCTACCGGATCAAGGTGCGTACCAGCAGCAGGGCGCCCATCGCGGCGAGGCAGCCGTTGACCAAACGGGCGAAGTGTCCGTGGGGGATCCTCTTGTTCAGCAGGCCGCCCAGGAGCACGCCGAGGATGATGGCGGGCAGCGACCACAGATAAGACGACATGACCTCCGCCGTCCACATCCCGGCCAGGCCGTGGCCGGCGAGGACCATCAAACCCGTCGGCAGGAAATAGCCCGACAACGTGGCCCGGAAGTCCTCCGGCGGCCAGCCCTTGAGCATCCCGTAGGCGACGACGGGCGGCCCGTTGGTGTTGTAGGCGCCGCCGAGGACCCCCGCGATCCAGCCGACGAACCAGGGCACCCAGGCTTTCTCGCCGGTGATCCGGGCCCTCGGCCTCATCAGGCCGAAGATCCCGTAGAGGAGGATGAGGAGCCCCAGGCCGGCCTTGAGCGGCCCTTCGGGCAGGCGCGCCAGCCCGTAGATCCCGACGGGGATGCCCAGGAGCGACGCGACGATGAGCCGGCCGGCCGACCGCAGATCGATCCGCCGCCAGTTTCCGGCCAGGATCATCAGGGAGATCGTCGGCCCCATGAAGGCGACGAGCGGCGAGGCCGTCTTGAGCCCGACGACCATGGCCAGCAGGGGCATGGCCACGACGGCGTCGCCGAAGCCGATGGCCGACCGGATGAAGGCCGAGGCGAAGACGACCCCGACGACGAAAGGAAGATCGCCCATGCCCATGGCCTCCGCGCCTCCGCGCGCTGGACGGCCATCTTAATCGAAAAGAAAGGGTTTGAAAAGGCGGGTTCGCTCCCCGGGACCGCCGCTCAGCCTTCGAGCACCGATGAGAAGGCCGCGGCCCAGTCGTCCGGCCCGAGGCCCGGCGATTGGATCCCGTTCCGGAGATAGATCTCCCGGACGCCCCCCAGAACGGCTTCCTTCGTGGCCGGGACGCCCCGCAGCTTCATTTCGATGGTCTCCACGGCTTCTCTGGGGCAGATCGTAAAATCCCCCGAGATCGTGACATCGTCGATGAGCCCGTTCCGCAGCCGTGCCGTGATCCGGACCAGGCCGCCCGGCGCTTTCCAGGCGCATTCCCGGACCTGGACGTCCTCGTGGATCTTGACGCCCTCGCGCCGGGCGGCCCCTTTCTGCTCCAGCCACTCCGACGAGCCGAGGGTCCGGTCGAGCTCCCGGGCGCGGGCCTCCTCGGCTTCCGTCCATTCGCCCGGAACGAGCTCGGCTCCCAGGGCCTCGGCCAGCTCCCGCTTATAGAGGCCGACGACCTCGCTCCTGTCGGGGAAGCCGCCCAGCTCTTCCCGCATGGTCGTCATGTAGTCCCGGAGCCCTTGGAAGACCTTGTCCCTCATCTTCTCCGAGGGAACCTTGAGAACGCGGGACATGGTCTCCCGGTCGAAATCGAACATCAGGCTCCCGACGACGACCTCGGCCCGGCCGATCCGGGCCGCGCCCGTGCCGCCGATCTTCTTTCCCCGCACATGGACGTCGTTGACGGGGCGATGGACAGCTTCGATGCCGAGGGCGCGATAGGTGCGGACGAGGGGTTCGATGTAGAGACGGAAGCGCGCGTCGACCCCGGCCGGAAGCGAGGCCGGATGGAAGACCCATTGGATGAAGACCTGGTCGTGGTCGAGATAGACGGCGCCGCCGCCGACCTCCCGGCGGAAGATCGGCAGGCCGCGCTCTTGGCAATAGGCGCGGTCGACCTCCCGGTCGACCTCCTGATGGAAGCCCACGCAAACGTAGGGCTCCGACGGACTGACGAGAATGACCGTGTCCGGGGCTCCCTCGTCCAGGGCGTAGGCCGCCGCGTGGTAACACGTTTGCGAGCGGACAGGAGGGACCGACCCCAGATCGAGCAGCCGTATCGCTCTCATCTCAGACGAGTTTCCAGTCTTCGAGGATGGCCAGGGCCCGGGCGGCGATCTCCGGGAGGACCGCTTCGATCTCCGGGCTGAGGCCGAGGCCGATGGAGATGTCGGCCGGCTGGGCCCCGACGAGGCCGAGGTGTTCCGGGAGATGGCCCCTGACTTCGGCGAACTGCAGGACCTCCTGGAAGCCGAGCTGGTGCAGGGAGAGCTCGAGCCGGGCGAAAAGCGGGATCTCCTCCCGCCGAAGCTCGGCCACGGTCGCGGGCGGCGAGCCGGTATCGACCGCGTCGAGGAGCAACAGGTGGCTGCAGGATTCGACGAGCGGCAGGAGGCTCATCCCGAGCACGCCGCCGTCCAAGAGCTCGACCTCGCCTCGGCCGCCGAGGAGCGCCCGGAGCGGCTCGAGCGCGCAGACACCCAGGCCTTCGTCCCTGTTGAGCGTGTTGCCCAGGCCGAGGACGACCTTCCGGCCTTCGCCGGTCATGGCGCCCCGCTCGCGCCGGGGGATCCGCCGCCGGGCCGCATGCCGCCGCTCAGGGCTTGACCACGACGTTGAAGCCGGTGCCGACCTCGCCGAGCGAAGTCCCGTTCGCGTCGACCATGTGGACGGCGCAGGCCATGCACGGATCGAACGAGTGGATCGTTCTCAGGATCTCCAGCGGCTGGTCCGGCACGGCCAGCTTCGTCCCGACCAGGGCCGCCTCATAGGCCCCCGGTTGGTCCTTGTGGTCCCGGGGGGAGGCGTTCCAGGTCGTGGGGACGACCATCTGGTAGTTCTGGATCTTGCCCCCATCGATGACGATCCAATGGCCCAGGGCCCCCCGGGGCGCTTCCGCGAAGCCGAATCCCTCGGCGTGCCCCGGCCAGGTGCGGGGCTCCCACTTGCGCCCGTCGAAGGTGTCCGTGCGGCCGGCCTTGATCTCCTCGACGAGCTCCCCGTAGAACCTGGGCAGCAGGTCCCCGATGACCTTGGTCTCGATCGCCCGGGCCGCCGTCCGGCCGAGCGTCGAGAACAGGGCCGACGCCGGCGCCTTGAGGGTCTCCAGAACGGTGTTGACGAGACCGACGGTCGCCTCGTTCCCGGAAGCGTACATGACCAGGACCCGGGCCAGCGGCCCGACCTCCATGGGCGTGTCGTTCCAGCGCGGCGCCTTGAGCCAGGAGTACTTGCCCGCGACGTCGAGGTGCTCGTAGGGCGGCTTCGGCCCGGTGTAGTTGAAGACGGTCTCGCCCTGCCACGGGTAGAGGCCGACGCCGTCGCCGCCCTTGTAGGAATACCAAGAGCGGGCGACATATTCCTTCATCTTCTCGAAATCGCGCGGGTCGGGGACGACGGGGTTCTTCAGGTCGCGGCCGAGGATGACGGCCCGCGGCACGACGTACTTGGCCGTGTCGCCGATCGCCCCCTCGGGGAACTCGCCCCAGGTCAGAAAATTCCCCAGTCCTTCGCCGAGCCCCGCGTAGTCGAGGTAGTAGGGCGCGACGGCCAGGAGGTCGGGGATGTAGACCATGGCGACGAAATCGTTGAGCTTCTTGATGGAATCGGCGATGACCGAGAGCTTCTCGGCGTTGAGGGCCTGGTCGTTGTCCATGTCGATGGGCAGCGGGACGCCGCCGACGACGAAATTGGGGTGGGGGTTCTTGCCGCCGAAGATGGTATGGATCTTAGTGACCTGGGACTGCCAGTCGATGCATTCCAGGTAATGGGCGACGGCCAGGAGGTTGATCTCCGGCGGGAGCTTGTAGGCGGGATGCCCCCAGTAACCGTGGCTGAAGAGCGAAAGCTGTCCGCTCGCGACGATGGCCTGAACCTTCTTCTGGACGTCGGCGAAGTAGGCGGGCGAGGAGTTCGGCCAGGCCGAGATCGACTGCTGGATGTCCGAGGTCTTCTTCGGGTCCGCCCCGAGCGCCCCGACGACGTCGACGAAATCGAGGGCGTGCAGGACGTAGAAATGCATGACGTGGTCGTGGACGTACTGTTGGGCCAGGATCATGTTCCGGACGAGGTTGGCCGCCTTGGGGATCTCGATCCCGAGGGCGTCCTCGACCGCGCGGATCGAGGTGATGGCGTGGACCGTCGTGCAGACGCCGCAGGCGCGCTGGGCGAAGGCCCAGGCGTCGCGGGGATCGCGGCCTTTGAGGATGGTCTCGAGGCCGCGGACCATGGTCCCCGAAGAATAGGCTTCGGTGATGGCGTTCTCCGCGTCGAGGCCGGCCTCGATCCGGAGGTGTCCCTCGATGCGGGTGATGGGGTCGATGACGATGCGCGGACTCATGGGGGACCTCCTATTGGTTCCGAAGCCAGGCCAGGGCTTCCTCTTCCGTCGGGAAGAGCCGGACCTCGTTGGCATAGTAGCTCTTGTCGATGACCAGGACGGCCGGGTCGAGGGGTGCGCCGAAGACGGCCGCGACCGGCATCATCGGCCTGAACTGCTTGATGTGGCGCGAGCATTCCTCGGCGTCGGCCCCGGTGAGGTCGATGAGGAGCTTCCCGGCGTAATCCCGCAGGAATCCGGCCAGCGTCTGGATGTCCGCCGGCGTGAACCGGTCCGTGTGCCGGCAGCGCAGGATGCCTTTTTCGACGGGGGTCAGAGTGAAAGATGCCATATCAGCCCTCCCTTCATTCCATGGCCTTGGAGACCATCTCCGTCAGCCCGCGGACCTGGACGTCGGCCTTGTGATAAGCGACGCCTTCGGTGAACTGGAGGCGGCAGTTGCTGCAGACCATGCAGACCGCCTTCGCCCCGATCTGCTCCATCTGCTCGACCTTCAGGCCGAAGACGGCGAAACGCAGGGGGTCGGCCTCCTTGATGGAGATGACGCCGCCCCCGCCGCCGCAGCACATCGACTGTTCTTTGGCCGGCGACATCTCTTTGAACGCTTTGGGCGCCAGCCAATCCAGGATCTCGCGGGGCTCTTTGATGTGGCCGCCCCGCCGCTGGATCTTGCAGGAATCGTGGAAGGTGACCGTCGCGCCGTCGTAGGCGCCCGGCTTCAGCTTGATCCGTCCGGCCTTCCAGAGATCGTAGACCGCCCGGACGATGTGGGTGACCTCGATCCCCGGAGGCACGTCCATGATGTTGGGAGCCGTCCAGCGGAAGGCGTCGTAGGCGTGGCCGCACTCGCTGATCACGATCCTCTTCACGCCGAGCTCCTTGGCCGCGTCGAAGACCCGGGCCATGAACTTGATGGTCAGGGCCTCGTCGGCCTCGAAGTAGCCGAAGTTGACGACCTCCCGGCCCTTGGAGCTGACGGTCCACTTTTCGCCGGCCTTGGCCATGATCTTGGCCACGGCGGCGATGTTGTCGGGGAACTTCATCAGCTCGATGGAGGTGAACACGACCAGGGTGTCGGCCCCTTTCTGGTCCTTGGGGATATCGACTTCCCATTCCTCGGCGATCCAGTCCATCCGCTCCGCCCAGGTGCCGTCGGTGACGCCCAGCGGGGAGCCGATCTCTTCCTGCTTCGCCGTGGCCGCCCTCAGGTCGGCGGGGACGAGGCCCGCCGCCGCCATCCCGGCCCGGACGTCGTGGATGAGGGGGCCGAGCTGGATGCCCATGGGACAGACGTGCGCGCACTTGTTGCAGATGGTGCAGGCTTGGAAGACGATCGTGCTCCAGTGCCTGAGGTCCTCGTCCGTGACGGGCTTGTCCAAACCCAGGGCCAGTCTCAGCCTTCCGGACGGCGTGAAACGCTGCTGGTAGGCCCGCCGGAGCGGCTCGACCTTCCAGACCGGGGCGTACTCGACGTTGTCCGTCACCTGGTAGAAATGGCAGGCCGAGGCGCAGAGCCCGCAGCGGGTGCAGGCCTCGAGCTGGCTGGCCACCCAGCCGCCGATCTCCTTGACGTAGGTGTTCATGGCCGATTGTGCGTTCATGATGCGCCTCTCCTCAGGGGTTGATGGCCCGCTTGCCGGCCTGGGCCCCGTGGAACGTCCGGGAGAAGAAGTAGAACAGGAAATGGGAGATCCGGCTGAAGGGGATCCAGATGAGGAGGACGTCCACGCTGATCATGTGCAGGCTGTAGAGGACCTCGTACCGGAACCAAAGGTGGTGGGTCATCATGTACCCGGTGACGAATGGCAGGAAGGTCAGGGCCCAATTCCAATACAGGGGGGCTTTGGTGATGAGCTTGAGCACCGGGTGGGTCAGCCGGTTGACGAGAAGGATGACCAGGGCGACGATGCCGACCGCCGCGAACCAGTCCGTCACGGGGAAGGGGAGGGTCGGCCAGCCGAACCCGAGCAGGCTTTTCCAGACCAGCATGTGCGGCGTCGCGAACACGACCACGGCGACGAGCGAGAGATGGAAGAGCCCGCCGCCGATGTAGGTCAGGGCGTTGGGCGTGAAGGTCCTCCTGACCCAGGGGATGAAGGGCAGGACGAGGAGCCCCTTGAGGTAGGTCTTGACCACCCCGCCGGCCTTGCTGCCCCGGCTCGGGACCTTGTCGCGCTTCCAGCCCAGGAGCAGGATGCGGACGAGGCGATAGGTCATCCCGCCGACGAAGACGAGCAGCGAGATCTTGAAGAACGGCCCGCGGAAGAACTGAAGGATAGCTGTCCAATCCATGGTGTCCTCCTACTCCGCCTTTTCCGCTTTTTCGGCCTTTCGCTTTTTGGCGGCGTTGGCCGCGGCCAGGGCGGCCCCGAGGGCGATCCCGGCCCCGGCGGCGATGCCGGCGGCTGCGGCCGTCGGACGGTCGACCGGCGCCGACTGGCCCTGGTAGAATCCGCCCCCATCCCAGAAGCTCGGCTCCGAGCAGCCGAGGCACGGGTGGCCCGACTGGACCGGGTAGGACAATCCCTTCTCCCATTTGAGAGAAGCGCAGGCGTTATAAGTCGTCGGGCCCTTGCAACCGAGCTTGTAGAGGCAGTGGCCGGCCTTCGCGCCGTCGTCATCGAACGAGCCGGCGAACTTGCCCGCGTCATAGAACGGACGCCTCAGGCAGTGGTCGTGGACGGTGTGGCCGTAGAAGGTCAGCGGGCGCCTGAGACCGTCCGTCGCGGGCAGCGCGCCCATGACCAGAAAGTGGGCGATCGTCCCCGTCGTGACCTCGGGGATGGCCGGACAGCCGGGGATGTTGACGACCGGCTTGTCGGTGACGATCTCGCTGACGCCGCGCGCCCCGGTCGGGTTGGGCTTGGCCTTCGGGATGCCGCCGAACGCGGCGCAGTTGCCCGTGGCGATGACGGCGGCGGCCCCGGCGGCCGCCTCACGCAGGATCTCGAGACCGCTCTTGCCGGCGATCGTGCAGTAGATGCCGTCCGCGTCGACCGAGGGACTGCCTTCGACGACGAGGACGTACTGTCCCCGGTACTTCTCCATGATCGCCCGCAGCGACGCTTCGGCCTGGAAACCGGCCGCGGCCATCAGGGTCTCGTGGTATTCCACGGCGATGCTGTTCAGGACCAGGTTGACCAGGCTGGGCGATTGGGAGCGGGAGATGGCCTCGGTGCAGCCGGCGCAGTCCTGGAGCTCCAGCCAGATCAGGGGCAGGCGCGGCTTGGACATGAGCGCCTCGGCCACGAGTCCGGCCGGGTCGGGCCCGGCCCCGGCCCCGAGGGCTTTGACCGGCGGGGCGAACTCGAGCCCCATCATGCCCGCGAGGGTGCCGCACAGCTTCATGAAGTCCCGCCTCGAGACGCCGTTCGCCCGAAGGTGTTCGTAAACGGTCTTCTCGGTCATGGTTCCCCCTTTTCAGCGCCCGGCGCCGTTATTCGCAGGAGATGTTCTCGGCTTCGAGCTTGGCCTTGTAGGCCGCCAAGCCGTCCTGGCCCGTCAGGAGCCCGGCCTTGTCGGCGTCCCAATTGGCCGGGGCGAGCTCGACGATCCAGCCCTCGCCGTAGGGATCGGTGATGGCCAGGTTCGGGTCGGCCGCCAGCTTGTCGTTGGCCCGCTTGAGGACGCCCGCGACCGGGGCGGGGACGGGCCCGACGTACTTGCTGCTTTCGACGGTGGCGACGCTCTTGCCGGCCGGGATCTCGGCGCCGATGTTCTTGGCCCGGACCGTGACGGCGTTGAGCTTGCCG
>JBFYNT010000347.1:0-16965 GCA_041304225.1 Candidatus Aminicenantota bacterium | reverse complement strand
CCTGGCAGCCGTACGAGGAGACCGCGGACGGGGTGACGATGCTCATGCTGAACGGCCTGACCGACAAGCCGTCCGAGGCCCTTCTGCCCCTGGCCAGGTCCTGGCTGTCGCCGCCGAAAATGGAGGTCGAGGGAGAAGCGTTCCGCGGCGAGGGATTCGACCCGACCGAACGGGCCTTCGCCGTCGCCCGGACGAAGCCAGCCGGACCGTCCAGGGCCACGGTCACTCTTCGGGCCTCGAAGGACTCTCCCGCCGTCAATCCGGTCCTCCGGGTCCGGCGCTGGAATGCGCCGCTCCCCCGTGTCGAGGTCGACGGACGGCCGTCGCCGCTCGGCAAGGACGTCCGGGCCGGCCTGGTGCCCGGGCTCGAGGGCGACGACCTCGTCCTCTGGATCCGCGGCGAATGGACGTCATCCGTCCGGATCTCGATCTCCGCGCCCGAAGGCCCGGCGAAGGGAGAGGCCCGATGAAGCGCGGCGTACGGCTCCTCGCGGCCGCGGCCTGGCTGGCGGTCTGGGCGGGGCCGCTGTCGGCGGCCGCACCGGTCGAGGCCAAGGAATACGCCGCCCGCCGGGCCCGCCTCATGGAAACGATCGGCGAAGGCATGGCCGTCTTTCTGGGGGCCTCGACACCCGCCTCGGACCAGGACTTTCGGCAGGGAAATGATTTCGTCTATCTGACGGGCGTCCCAGTCCCCAACGCTTACCTCGTGGTCGACGGCCTCCGGAAGGAAAGCATCCTGTTCTTCACGATGTCAGAAACGGAGGCCGAAGGCGAGGGTATCCCGCGGGAGCTCGTTCGGGATCCCAAGGGCGTCACAGGCATCGAACGGGTCCTTCCGGCCGAGCAATTCGGACCCTTCCTGGCGAGCCTGTGCCAGCGGGCGAAGACGCTCTATACCATGTTCAAACCGGAGGAGCTCGGCTCGGAGAACTCCAACGAGAAGTTCAACACCCTTCAACGGACGATGACCCTGAACGCTTGGGACGGCCGGCTCACCCGGGAGCTCCAGTTCGTCAAGCAGCTCCGCGACAAGTTCCCCCAGGTCGAGATCAGGGATTGCTCCCCCATCGTCTGGGAGCTGCGCAAGATCAAGTCGCCGGCCGAGCTCGAGGTCATGCGCCGGGCGGCCCGGATCGGAGTCAAGGCTCACCGCGCCCTGATCCAGTCGACCCGGCCCGGTGTGGCCGAAAAGGCGCTCGCAGCCGTGTTCGAATTCGTCTGCGGGATCGAAGGAGCGACCGGTCAAGCCTACAGCCCGATCATCATGTCCGGGAAGAACCATGCGTACGGCCACTACCACGCCTACGACCGGGTCCTGAAAGCCGGGGATTTCCTCATCCTCGATGCCGGCCCAGACTACGCCGGATATGATGTCGACATCTCGACCTCGTTCCCGGCCTCGGGAGCGTTCTCGGCCCGCCAAAGGGAGCTCTATGAGGTCGCCCTGGCCGTTCGCGACACCTGCCTGGCCAACTACCGGCCGGGGGTCTCGTTCAGACAGGTCGGCGAGAAGGTCGCGGCCATGCTCAAGGAGAAAGGACTGGAAGCCTATGCCAAGGATTTCGCCGGGATCGTCCGTTACGGCGGCTACAACCACATGATCGGCCTGTCCACGCACGATGTCACCGGCCGTTTCGCCGGGCCCGATGAGATCCTCGCGCCGGGAATGGTCTTCGCCTGCGACATCCAGCTGTTCCGCCTCGAGGAAGAGATCGGGATCCGGATCGAAGACATGGTCGCCGTCACCGGGAGCGGCTGCGAGAACCTGTCCTTGGGCGTCCCCCGGACCGTCGCCGAGATCGAGGCCCTGATGAAGGAGGACGGGATCCTCCAGATGCTCCGGAAAAAAACGCTCATTTAAGGAGAGCCCCCACATGAGAAAAGCACTCGCCGCAATAGCCGCCGTCAGCCTCGCCTTCGTCACGGTCCTGCCCGGACAAACGATCGATTACTCCAAGAAACCGCTCCAGTCCGAGCGCAGCCGGAGCTTCGACGCCCTGCACTACCTGATCAAGCTCAGGCTCGACCTTGACCGGAAGTCCTTCGAGGGTGCGGCGACGGTCACCCTGTCGTCGTTCCGGGACGGCCTCGAGGCCTGCGTCCTGGACGCCGAGGAGTACACCGTGACCTCGGTCGTCGACGATTACGGGACGCCCCTGAAGTTCGAGCAGTCGGAAAAGGCGCTCACGGTCGTCCTTACTCAGCCGGCCAAATTCGGCGAGATCGTGACCTTCACCTGCGAGTATAACGGCCGGGACCCGCGGAAGGGTCTCCAGTTCGTCGACGAGACGCCCGACAGCCCCCGGCTCGTCTGGTCCGATTCCTGGCCGGACAACGTCCATCACTGGTTCCCGTGCTTTGACTATCCGAACGACAAGGCCACCAGCGAGATCGTGGCCACGGTCAAGTCCGGCCTCAAGGTCGCGGCCAACGGCCGGCTGGTCGGTGTCACCGAGGACAAGGCCGCCGGGACGGCGACCTATCATTGGTCCCAGGACCTGCCCCATTCGACCTATCTCATCTTCCTGGCCGCCGCTCCTTATGTCGTTGTCCGGGATTCCTATGGGAACCTCCCGGTGAACTACTGGGTCTATCCGGGGGACGAAGCCAAGGCCCGCCCGACCTACGGGAAGACCCCGGCGATGATCGCGTTCTTTAACGGGATCTTCGGATACGATTATCCGTGGCAGAAGTACGATCAGATCTCGGTCCCGCTCGGCGGCGGCGCCGAGAGCACCTCGGCCACGGCGATGACGCAGCGGATCATGGTCGCGGAGGAGGACGAGCCGGATTTCTCCGCCATCGGGATCGTCTCCCACGAGCTGGCCCACCAGTGGTGGGGCGACCTCATCACCCTCCGCAGCTGGGGCCACGCCTGGATGAACGAGAGCTTCGGGACGTACTCGGACTACCTTTATCACCGCCACGACAGAGGCGACGACGAAGGAGCGCTCAATCTCCAGGGCAAGCTCGCCGCCTACCTCCGGGAGGCCAAGACCCGTTACATCCGGCCGATCGTCTCCGACCGCTACGACAAGCCGGCGGACATGTTCGACTCGCACAGCTATCCCAAGGGGGCGCTCGTCCTCCACATGCTCAGGGCCATCCTCGGCGATGAGATCTTCTTCAAGACCCTCAGCCACTTCCTCCACCGCTACGCCTTCGACGCGGTCGACACCGCCGACTTCATCCGCTCGGTCAAGACGGTCACCGGCCAGAACCTCGACTGGTTCTTCGACCAGTGGCTGTTCAAGCCCGGCCACCCCATGTTCGATATCCGGAGCGAGTGGGACGCGGCCCGCAAGGCCGTCCGGCTCAAGGTCGTCCAAGTCCAGGATTTCGCCAAGGGTGTTCCCGTCTACCGCGTTCCGGTCAACGTCAGGATCGTCACCGCCGGAGGCGCGGTGACGCACCGCGTCTGGATCCGGGACAAAGAAGAGACGATCGACCTCCCGGCAACTACAAAACCGCTCCTCGTCCGCTTCGACGCGGCGAACGAGCTGATCAAGGAAGTGACGTTCCCCAAGGAGACGGCCGAGCTGATCTACCAGCTCAAGACCGACGACGTCATCGGCCGGATGGCCGCGGCCGGAGAGCTGGCCGGCGCGGCGGACCAGTCCGCCGTCTCCACCGAGCTCACCCGGTGCGTCCGGAGCGACCCCTTCTGGGCGGTCCGCCGGGCCGCCGTCGAGTCGCTGGATCGGGCCCCGCGACCCGCGGCCGAGGGCGCGCTCAAGCAGGCCTGCCGGGACCCCCATTCCTCGGTCCGGGCCGCGGCCGTCCAAGCCCTCGGCGCCCTCAAGGACAAGCGCCTGGCCGCGTTCTTCAAGGATCTCTTCGGAAAGGACAAGAGCGTCCGCGTCCGGGCCGAGGCCCTGCGGGCTTTGGGCCTGACCGGCGACTCATCGCTCGTCCCGTTCCTCCGAGAGTCCGCCGCCGTCCCATCCCATCAGAACATGATCAAGCGCGCGGCCGAAGAGGCCATCAAGAAGCTTGAAAAACAGGGTCCATGAAAACAGCGAAGTCCCTATTTCTAATCCTGTCCCTGGTCCCCTTCCTTGTCTCCTGCAACGGAGAAAAGCCATCCGGGCCAAACGATCGGGCCGGGAGCGAATGGGCCGCGATGAAGGCCCGGCTTTCCCAGGGCTGGAATACCTGGGATACCCGGAGCGTCCTGTCGCATGTTCTCTTGCCCGCGGGTTTTTCGATCAGCCTCCAACTCGTCAGCCATCAAACAGGGGATACGCTGAACGAGGCCCTGCTGGGCAGGGGCGATGACGGCGCGAAAGAACATGTCATTCCCGGGCCTCATGCCTGGGACGGTTCCTACACCGAGGTGGAAGTCGAATGGCAGGGCCTCCGCATCGGCGTCCGGAGCGCTGCCGTCGACAAGGAGTTCTTCCTGCAGGTCAGTCCCCTGCGGCAAGCGCCCGGCGACTCCCTTGTGCTGGACCCGCGGATGCTATGGGGCCGGCCGGGGCAAATAAGTATCACCGGCCGTACGATCCGTGCTGAGACGCCTTCCGGCCCAACGGAGCTGGTCGTCGCCGCGGGCCAAGCCCTCGGAACGGACAAGGACTTGAAGTTTTCGCTGGTGGAACCCATAGCGGTCACGACCGATCCCTCTAAGACTGCGGAGGAGATCGGGGAGATCATCGACAAGGCCGAGGCTCAATGGGCCGCCCGCAGGTCCCGGTATCCCGAGGCGCCGGACGCTTACGAGGCCCTGCAAACCGTGCTGGCCTGGAACACCATCTATGATCCCGGCAACGACAGGGTCATTACGCCGGTCAGCCGCGCCTGGAGCACAGGAGGTTGGGTCCTGTTCGAGTGGGACACCTATTTCGCGGCTTACATGCTCTCCCTGGACTGCAAAGAGCTGGCCTACGCCAATGCGATCGCCATCACCGGCGAGATCACGGACAAGGGATTTGTGCCGAATTATGCCCAACCGGGGATCAAAAGCCTGGACCGCTCAGAGCCGCCGGTCGGCGCTTTCGTGATCAAGGAGATCTACAGGAAATACAGGGACAAGTGGTTTCTCGACGAGGTCTTCGACGCATTGCTGAGATGGAACCGCTGGTGGGCCGATCACCGCGAGATCGACGGCTATTTATCCTATGGCTCCGATCCTTATGATTACGGGGATACCTATCAATGGTCCTACGGGGGCATCGGGAACCTCAAAGGAGCCAAGTGGGAGTCGGGCCTGGATAACTCCCCGATGTACGACGATGCCGTCTACGACAGGATGACCCATCAGATGCTGCTGGCCGATGTGGGTCTCGTGAGCCTCTATGTTACTGATTGCCGGAGCCTGTCCGAGATCGCCGCGGTCCTGGGAAAAACGGAGGTGGCGCGGGAGCTGGACCAAAGAGCCGCGAAGTATGCCGCGAGGCTCGAAACCCTCTGGGATGCAAAATCCGGCCTTTACCTGAACAGGGACCTTCTGACGGGAGAATTCAGCCACAGGCTCTCCCCGACCCTTTTCTACTCCCTGCTGGCCAAGGTCCCGGACCAGAAACAGGCCGAACGGATGATGACAGAGCACTTTTACAATCCTCGGGAATTCTGGGGCGAGTTCATCATGCCGTCCATAGCCAGGAACGATCCGGCCTTCAAGGACAACCATTATTGGAGAGGCAGGATCTGGGCGCCGATGAACTTCCTGGTCTATCTGGGTCTCAGGAATTACGATCTGCCCGAAGCCCGGAAAGACATGGTTGAAAGATCCGAAAACCTGCTTTTGAGATCCTGGCTCGGCGATCGCCATGTCTACGAGAACTACAACGCCGAAACCGGGCGGGGAGACGATGCCGGAAGCTGGAGCGATGAATTCTACCATTGGGGAGCCTTGCTGGGTTTCATCAGCCTGATGGATAAAGGGTATGTGCCTTCTCCGCAACTTCTGCTAAAGGAGGACCGACGATGAACGTCCGAAAAAGCGCCGTCATGATGGGGAGCCTCATGCTCCTGATGATCCCCCTCCAGAGGGCCTATGGGCAGCCCAAGCCCGAGGTCGTGAAGTTCGAGCCGTTCACCTGGAGCTCGGAGCCGCCGGCCGATTGTCCCTTCGAGCGGTCCAAGGACCTGACGGGGATCCGTTTCCTGGGCCTCAAGAGCGGCTTCCGCTACGGGGACACCTGGTACCCGTCCTGGGCCGCGGACGACAAGCTGTATTCGCCCTGGACGGACGGCTCCTGCTGGCGCCTGGACGGCTCCAGGGAAGGCTGCAGTTCGGGGGAAAGCAGCGGCAACGCCGCCCGGACCGGCCAAGGCGTCATCGAGGGCAGCGACCCCCTGGACCTCAAGGTCTATAGCCTCGGCCTCCACGTCTCCTCGGCACTCCCCTATCATGGCCGCTATCCCTGCGGCAGCCTGGTCCATAAGGGAGTTTGGTATTACGGGACCTACTGCCTGGACCCGTCAGGCGGCGCGCCCTACGGTCCCATCACGGTGAACTGGCCCTGGCTGGGGCCGTTCGTCGGGTTCCGCGTATCGGCGGACCTCGGACGCTCCTGGAAGGAGACCCCGCATACCCCCGACAAGCCGATCTTCGGCGAGACGGGGATCAACGGGTATCCGGTCAAGATCGGTTCGCCCCACTTCGTCGATTTCGGGAAGGACATGCAGCACTCCCCGGACGGCAAGGCCTACCTCGTCGCCCATGGCGCCGACAGCTCGGATCCGAAGTGGCGGTTCTGGAACGCCAGCTGGATCACCGGCGACCAGGTTTACCTGATCCGCGTAACACCTTCGCCCGAGACCATCAACGACGCTTCGAAGTACGAGTTCTACGCCGGGCGCGACGCCCAGGGGAAGCCCTCGTGGACGGCCGATTTCGCGAAGATCAAGCCGCTTCTCGAGTGGAACAACGCCATGGGCTGCGTCACCGTGACCTACAACGCGCCGCTCAAGAAGTACCTGATGTTCGTCACCGACGGCGGGAACACTTGCGCCCGGATGAACACCTATCTCCTCGAGTCGGACGCCCTCACCGGGCCCTGGCGGCTCGTAACCTACATGAAGGACTTCGGAGAGCAGGCCTATTTCGTCAATGTTCCTTCCAAATTCATCAGCGCGGACGGCCGGACGATGTGGCTGCTCTACTCGGCCAACTTCGCGGACGACTGGAACGGCGAGAAGCTGGCCATCGCCCCGCCGGGCGGACACTACGGCCTGGTGCTCCAGAAGATCGAGCTGCTCGGACCGCGTTGAGGCGGAACGCGCCCAGGATCGACGCCTTCCCCCGGGGAGAGATACCAGGCTCAGGAGTCGGCTTATGAAAAAGACATTATTGGCGATTCTCTTGTTCACCGGGATCCCTCATCTCCTGGGCCAGGAGATCCTGCTTCGGTGGAGTTTCGATGATGTGACGGGGGCTCGGGCCCAAGAAAGCGCCTCGGGGATCTCGGATCCCATTCGAGGCTACTTCGATGCCAAGCCGGGGGCAAGGTCCGGAGCGATCCAATTCGACGGGTTCACCAGCTATCTCTATCGCGAGAAAAGCGATATGGAATTGCCCCGGACATTCACGGTCAATGCCTGGGTTTATCTGGAATCCTATCCCTGGTTCCGATGCCCGGTCCTGGATCTTCGGGCGAACGAAAAAGAGGGGCTGGTCTTCGGCGTGAACCAGCGGGGCCAGCTGTGCGCCGGACTGGGTTTGCCGAACGAATGGGCGGAGTTCGGAGGAAGCCGATTACCGTTAAAACAATGGGTGATGGTGACCCTGACGGTAGAACAAAAAGCCGGTTCCCGATTATGGATCGACGGAGAACCCGTCGGTCAGATCGCGCTTACGCCCGTTCTGCGTTCGACCCAACAGAACCGGCTGTCCATCGGGCGAAACGCCATCCTGGAAGAGTGGTGGGATTTCCAGTATACCGTCAAGGATCATTACAGCTTTTGGGATGGCAGGATCGACGATCTCTGTGTTTATGACGGGGCGTTATCCGGCGACAGGATCAAAGCTCTTTGGGGATCGGCCCAGCCACTTCCCCGCGGAGATTCCCCACCCCGGGTTCTTCCCGCGGGTCCGGCGGGCAGGGCCGAATTCGGAGCGGTGTACACTCGGTTGCGTTATACGAAGCAATGGGACAGGCTTTGGCGAACGGGGGACTCCTCCGACGTTCTGGTCCGCTTCGCCGACAACGATTGCCGCCTCGTCTTCTGGCGGGGGACCGGTTTCGTCCCCTGCTGGGTGACCGAAAACGCGATCTGGTATACCAACGAATGGGCCGAAACCTGGGGGAGCGACGTCAGCAGCTGCGCCGAACCTCTCATGGACCGGGATTGCCGTTTCAGTCATGTCAGAATAATCGAGAATACGCCGGCCAGGACCGTTGTCCTGTGGCGATACGCTCTGGTGGATGCCGATTACAAGTTCGTCGCGCAGGATGTCGACGGCCGGGGCGAATGGGCCGAGGAGTTCTACATCATCTACCCGGACGCCATCGGGATCCGGAGGATCGATCTGTACTATTCGAAGCCTCTGCGGAATCACGACTGGGAAGAGGCCATCGTTCTGCTATCCCCGGGCCAGCATCCGGACGACGTCGTCGGGGATCCCGAAGTCACGCTGATCAATATGCGGGGAGAGTCCCAAGGCTATTCCTGGCGAACTCGTCTGCCCGTGGAGATGAAAGAACCGGCCTCCGCCAATATCCACGTGGTCAACCTGAAGAGCCGCTTCAAGCCTTTCTACATCGTGGATCCCGGGCCCTTTGAAACGAAGGAGGGGAAATACGAATCCCCCTATTTCAGGAGCTACTCCGCGGCCATGGCCGAGAACTGGCGGCCGGAATCGGTGCCGAGCATCTACGGCTGGTGGGATCACTGGCCTGTTACGCCGGTGCCGGGTGATGGCCGGTGGGTGGTGACCAACGACAAGGCTTCGCATTTCAACCTGACCACTTACACCCAATGGAAAGACCATGCTCTCGATGACCGGGTGAAATCGCGCATCATGCTGCATGGCCTGGCCGAGGGTGATCCGGAAAGGCTGGTCGGCTTGGCGAAGAGCTGGCTGCAGCCGCCCCCCCTGCGATCGAATTCGGCCAGAGCCTCCTATGATCCGGCCCAACGAGCCTACGTGGTGACGGATCAGCGGCAGAGATCTTTCCAAGCGGAGTTCCTGGCCGATCCCGATCACCCCGCCTGGCATCCGGCCATCGTCATGGAAGATCGCAAATTGGATCATCCGGCGATCGAGTTGAACGGCAGGAAGCTGGTCGAGGGCCGGCATTTCCGATCAGGCGTCGTCCTGGGAGACAGGGGTTACAAGACCGTCATCTGGATCGACGAGATCATCAAGGAACGAGCGACCCTGACGATAAAATAGTCGGATGAGAGTGATCCGCTTCCCTCGCAGGGATCCGGTCCCGGGGATCAGGATTTGGCGGTTTCGACCGTCACTTCGACATCGGCGTCGGATCCCAGTTCCAGCCAGATGACCATCGTTGGCCGCCCGGCGGCGTCTCGAACGATCCCCTGCCGGAACCTCGGGCCCGGCAGAACGGCCCGGCCGTCGATCGTCACCCGGGCGGCCGAGTCGCTGTCCCAGTGTTCGATAACGAAGCACGGATTGACGACCGGCATGTCCGCCGAGCCTTGTAGCGTGAACGAGATCGGCCGGCCCGTCGCGGCCAGCACATAGGCCCGCTGCGAAGGGTCATAGCCTCTGCTCTCGCATCCCGCCGCGCCGGCGACAGCCGGGGGACGATTCCAGGATTTCGCCAGCGCCGTGAGACTCGTCACCGCCTGGTCCGTGAACCCGTAAAGGATGGATTTCCCTATCCTGCTCGCACCCCCCAGGGCCGCGTGCGTCACGCGGTCATCAGCCACGGCGTAGCGGCCGTCCGACGGATTGAGCCCGACGGGCCAGTGGTTCCACGGCCCGGCGAAAGGGTCGGGGGTGTGCTTCGATTGCTCCGAGGCGCCCCACGTCTCGATCTCCGCCCCCTCCTTGTAGATCGTGAAGACCTTGAACTTGGACCGGAAGTTGATGCGCTTGATGCAGGCGTCCTTGATCGGGTTGTCGGGCACGCGGTTCGGCGGCGCCCAGGTCAGGTCCGCGCTGTCCCCGCGGAGATTCGCCACGCTCAGGGCCGTCAGATCGATATTATCCAAGCAGGCCGTGCCGGGCTGCGACAGGAACTGAGTATCCTGCCAATCTTCATCGGGGATGTCCACGAAGCGGACCCCTACGCCGTCCGGGTAGATCGTGGTATATTCGTCGGCCCAGACGTCCGTTCCCGGAAAGACGTACCCCACATCGATCGACGCGTACCGCCAGTGCACCACCACCCGGGCCGGGGTGTTCTCGATCAACCGCACGTGATCGAACCGGCCCCGCTTGTCGGCCATGTGCTCGGCGCAGCCGTGCGGACCGCCGATCTCCCAACTCTGGTCCGACATCCATTTGTTGTTTTCCGTCACCCAGCCCGAGCCGAAATTCGTCCCCTGCCAGAACACCACGCGGCCCGGCACCGTGTCGAAGCCGACGACGATGTCGCGGTACGCGTCGGGCCGCCAGAGGTTGTCCCACAGCTCGTGATACTTCAGCGTTCGACAGGTCGCGCCGAACTGGGGAGCGGGCCGTCCGTCCCCTCCGCCCGGCAGGATCCTCTTTTCCAGGTCGGGCCGGCTCAGCTCCGCCTCCGGCGGGCAGGACCCCTGGAACGACCGCCTGATCTCCGGGGCCGTCAAAGCCCGATCGTAGATCATCACCTCGTCGATCAGCCCTTCGATGCCATAGACCAGGGGCAGGTTGTTGGCGACCGCGTAGGGGCTGTGCGACACGGGGTCCGAGACGCGCTGCGGATCGCCGTTCAGGCCGACGAGCACGTCCCGGTCGGGCAGGACGACGGGGCCTGACGCCGGGGCGGAAGCGGCCAGCCGGCCGTTGACATACAAACACATTTCGCCGTTGCCGTACGTGGCCGCGAGGTGCGTCCAGCGATACGTCGGCAGGGTGTCCTGCCGGCGGACGGTTTCTGCGGCCTCGAGCGCGCCGCCGCCGATCTGCCGCCCGTTGACCTTGAAGATCGGGCGCCCATAGGGATCGACGCCCAAAAGATAGCCCGCCATCTTCCACGGCCGGTAAACATAGGGGTCGCGATAGCCGTGCTTGTACTCCTCCCGGCCGACGGGCTCACCCGACGACTGGTGGACGATCCCGGCGTCGCTCCACGGATAGGCTCCGAGGACCACCCAGGCCTCGAGCGTCAACTCGTTCTTGACCGCCGGCGCCTTGTCCCTCGGCAGGGTGACCTTCGAGAAATACCCGTCGAAGGCCAAGGCCGTGCCGGAGACGCCTTTCTTCCAAAGCGCCTTGTTGCCGGCGACGGGGCAACGGGCGCCCCCGACCGCCTCGGCGGTCTCGTCGCGGCCGGGTGCGAGCCCCTCGTCGAATTTCAGCCACGCGGCCGGCGCCCCGACGCCGCCGCGACGGAAGGGCGCGCCGGCAACGGCCGGGGCGGGCGAGCGCGAGGCCCGCGGCCCGGTCAGCGACCGTTCGACGAGGCCCTCGGGCGACAGGAGGAGCTCCTGCACCGTGACGTTCGCCGGGTCGTTGAATTCGTCCAGCCGTTCCGTGCCGGCGCGGACTTCCCGCCGCACGCGGCCGTCCGGCGTGACGAGGAAATATTCGTGGACGACCTCCGTCATCACGACACTCGCCGGGTCCGGCACGTGCCGCCAGTGAACGACGATCCGCGAGGGCCGGTCCTCGACCAGCCGGACGTACGAACTCAGGCACAGCGGGTCCTCGCGACACTCGGCCAGCGGCCTGAACGGGAATCGGCCCTTGGCCGTCTGGAGATACGGCAGATATCCCGTGGCCCGGCTGAAGACCAGCCGTCCGGTCTCGCCCGCGTTGACGACCAGGTCCGCGTATTTCCCCCAGCGGACCGTTCCCGGCGCGGGTGGACGGGCCACTCCATCGGCCGGGTCCGGGCGGCCGCCGGAGAAGACGCTGGCGGCATTCACGGGGATCCCGCCGAGCCAATCCGGCGTCGCCGGCTGTGTGTAATCCAGCTTGGTGTAATAGGCGTAGAAGTCCGAGGCCGCCGCCTGGCCCACGACGGCCAGCGCGAGGACCGCCGCCAAAGTCGCGTTCCAAATCGGGGATCTCATTCCACCCTCCGCGAGCGACACGGCCCGGAGCGGCCCGGGCCGCGTTCGTCGAAGATCATCGGGCCCCTCGAACGCGCCAAGCCGCCGGCCTTCCGGAGGCCGGACGGGGGCCGGCTCAAAACGGCGAGCGCCTCACGATCTTGAAGACATAGGCGTAGGCGCACGGCTTCGTCGGCGGCGTTTCGATCGTCATCCCGTCCTTGGTCATCTCCCATTTCAGGGGCCGGCCGTCGCCGAGCATGCTGACCGAGACGATCTCGGAGGGATACAGGCCGTTCCAGAAGTTCCGCCCCGGATCGGGTCCGCCGGCCAGGCTCTTGATCAGGATCTTCTCGCCGGGCCAGCCGAGGGCCGTGGCGAAAAGGACGTTGCCCTTGGCCGTGAAGCGGATATCTTGGGCCTTGTAGCGGAGGTCGTCCCGCTCGTTGAAAGCCCCCGCGCCTTCGAGCTTGGTGGGCCCCTCGCCGGCGACGACCCAGGGCCGGGTGCCGTAAACGGCCTCGCCGTTCACCTCGAGCCACCGGCCCAGCGCGAGCAGCCTGTCCCGGGCCTCCTCGGGGATCGTGCCGTCCGGCTTCGGGCCGACGTTGAGGAGGAGGTAGCCGTTCTTGCTGATCCGGTCCATGAGGTTATGGACGAGGTTCTCCGTCGTCTTAAAGCCCGCCCCCCGGACGTAGCCCCAGGCCCCTTGGTTGTCCACCGAGGAGTCCGTGATCCACTCGTGGTAGGTCATCTCCTTTTCCTGTCCCAGCTCGAGGTCGTTGATCCCGACCCCGACCGGCAGATCGTGGTCCTTGTAGCTGACCACGACATCCCGGCCATCGGCGGCCGCCGTGTTGTAAAAATGAGCGAGGAGCTCTTTTTTATAGGTCTCGGGAACGAAGCCCAGGCCGAAGTCGAACCAGAGGAAATCGGGCCGGTACTTGTCGACGACCTCCCGAACCTTCCCCCCCCACCTGTCCAGGAAGGCCTTGTCGGGCTGCGCGCCCTTCTCATGGATCGGCCCGTAGAGTCCGGAATAGCGCGGATCGCCGCAATCGTAACGCTTGTCCCAGACCGGGAAGAAATACCAGTTCTCGGCGTGGTGGAAGGCGGTGACGAACTTCAGCCCGGCCTTCTTGATGGCCACCGACAGCTCGCCGACGATGTCCCGCTTGGGGCCCATCTTGACCGCGTTCCACTCCGAATACGCCGTGTCCCACATCGAGAAGCCGTCGTGGTGCTCGGCCACGGGGCCGGCGAAGCGGGCGCCCGCCCGGCGGAAGAGGTCCGCCCACTCGGCGGCGTCGAACTTGGCCGCGGTGAACATCGGGATGAAGTCCTTGTAGCCGAATTTCTCGAGCGGTCCGTATGTGGCTTCGTGGTAGGCCCGCTCCGGCGAGTTCGGGTTCATATAGATATGGTGCGAATACCAGGTGCCGTTGGGCCCGACCGCCGGCACGGCGTAGACCCCCCAGTGGGTGTAGATGCCGAACTTCCCCTCGCGCAGCCACTGCGGAATGGGGATCCGGCTGAGGGCTTCCCACGTCGGGGCGATCGGCCGGCGGGCCGCCGGGCCCGACTGGCCGTCGGGAGCCGCGGGCCGGCCGGCGAGGAAGGCGCCGGCGGCGCAAAGCAGGACCAGAGCGAAGGCCGGGATCGATCGCGGATTCATCATGGCGGTTCTCCTTTCTATTCTATGAGCCGCGGCCGGGCCGCCGGCCGTATCGAGATATGTCAATGCGCCGAGCCGAGCGAGGGGGCCGCGTCGCCGGCCGGCCGGCCGACGGCGCGCCGGACGGTCACGGGCCCGAACAGCCCGGCCGGGACGAGGTCCCGCGGCTTGAGGACCATGTTGGTGCGCGCATACGGTTTTGGCCCCGGATCCCGGAGGTCACCCATGAGGCGATTGTTCCAGAGGTTGGTGACCTTGACCTCGAGGACGTTGCGGCCGGGCCTTAGCAGACCTGAAACGTCCGCCTGAAAGGGCTCTTTCCAAAGGATGCCGAGGTTCCGGCCGTTGAGGGTCACTTCCGCGACCTCCCGCAGCGTCCCGAGGTCGAGGAGCAGGCCCCGGCCCTCGCCGAACAGCGTCTCGTCGATCTCGAATTCCGTGGCATAGCTCGCCGTCCCGGAAAAATAGCGGATGCCGGGATCTTCCGATCCGGTCCAATCGATCAGGCCGTTCCAGAGGACGGATCCCGGCGCGCCCCATCCCGGCGGGAAACGGACCGTCCAGGGACCGGCGATGGTGACGGTCGGACGGTCCTCGGCCTTCAAGGGCTCCGGAGATAGATAGGCCGCCGGCGTCGGCGTCTCGCGAAAGACGACGAAAACGGAGCCATAGGCCGGGAGCTCCAAGGTCAGACGGCAACCGCCCCCGACCCGAACGAACGATCGGCATGGGACGATCCGGCCCGTGTCGGGATACCAGAACTCGGGCGTCCTGTCTTTCCCCACGCGGAAGACCGCGTCGAAGGCTTCCGCGGCTTTGGCGCTGTTGGAGACGAAGTAGAGGTCGTCGCCTCCGGTGGATCGATGGATGAAATCGATGTGCTGATCGGCGTTGGCGACGCCGATCGCCCGGAAATCGGGGCCGAGCCCCCGATCACGCAGGATATCGTCGAGAGGGAGGCCCCAGACGATGCGGCCCTTGCCGTAGGCCCGCTCCTTGACCGCGGCGCCGTCGCAGGCGCCCCAGATCGCGTCGGCCAGGGCCCGCACCTCGTCGTCGCAGGAGGGGAAGCCGGCCAAGCCGGGGGCCCGGACGGGTTTCCGGCCGACGACCGTCGCCCCGGCCTCAACCAGCTCTCCGAGCTTTCTCAGGACCGCGAGAGGCATGTCGTCCCGGTCCGGCAGGACGAGCAGGGCGTAGCTCAGCCCATCCGGGAGAGCGATCCGCCCGCCCGAGACGCTCATCCTCTCCAGGATCACTTCGGTATTGACGTAGTCGTAGTCGTATCCCCGGTCGAGCGAGGAGGTCTGGATCGGTCTGGGCTGGCCGCAGTGGAGACAGGCCGTATCGGGGTAAATGGGCTTGATATCGGGGTCGATGCGTCGCGCGGGCACGAAGTTCGGCGCCTGGTCGCCGTAATAGAAGGCGACATCGGCCGCGAAGAGGCCCTGCTGGAGCAGGTAGTCGCACCGGGACATGTATTCGATCAAGGGGCCGGCCTGGTCCCACCAGGTGGCGTTGACGTTGAAGTGCTCGCCCGCGTGATAGACGAAGCCCGGCCGGCCCGCATCCGGCGGATTGTGGGTGAAGGTGTGGAACGTGGGATGGTTCAGACCGGCACACAACGCGATGTCGAAGCGCCGCTTGTATTCCGCGGGCCCGTCCTGCCAGCTCCGCCAGCCGGTCAGGGTCTCGGCACCGACGATCCGCCGGCCGTAGATGTGCCCGGCGCTGGCGGCTTCCTTGACCACCCAGAACCGCTCGTGGTTCCAGAACTCGCCCACCGGGATATCGGCCGAGCCCAGCGCTTTCAAGGCGTCCACTCGGGCATACCCGCCGTGTCCCGCCTCGGCCAGGAGGCGCACGCCGTATTTGTGCAGCAGGTCCCGGACCGCGCGGAAATGGTTCTCGATGATCAGGTCGCTGACGGTCTTCCGGTAGTCGTAGAGGAACCGCGCCGCGACCCCGGGATCCAGGGCCGCGGGATCGAACAGGGCCGGGAGATAAGGGACAGGGTCGTAGCCGTGCCGCGTCCGGAAAGCGTCGACGAAGTCGTCCGTCCAATCGAACGCCTCACGGACCTCGTAGCTGTCGAGCCAGAAGGTCTTCAGCGCGTCGAGGCTCTTGCGCGCGCTCAGGATCCGGTCGAGGATATAGGTCATATCGATCGTCGCGGCCTCGCGGCTGAGGTGGTCGATGATCAGGCCGTCGGAGTTCGGGCTCGGGCACTCGAGGGTCTGCCCCGTATTGCTGGCGACGAAGCGCATGATCCGCGACGCCCCGGCCGGGGCGTCCCATTCCACGCGGCCGTCGCCGTCCATGTGCCGCGAAATATCGACCGCGGCGCCGCCCGCCGTTACGGCCAGCACCGCGACGTCCCTCCAATGGGCGGTCACACCGTCCGGGAGCGGGACCGTTGTCCGGATACGGCCCGGGCCTTGGACCTCGACCCGGCGGCAGAGCAGCTGCCGGCTCGCGTTCTCGGGCTTGATCCACGCCCCGCCCGCGTTCCAACTGCTCGAAGTGAACAGGCCGAGCTCCAGGCCGAGGCGCCCCGCCTCATCGATGGCGTGGGAAATGCTGGCCATAGACTCCGGGCCGAGGAAGGCGGGCCCGGCCGGGATGATCTTCTTCGGATCGGCCAGGCTGCCGACGTCCCAGATGATGGCCCCTCCCAGCCCTTTGGCCTTCAACTCCTCCAGCTCGCGGGTCAACTGGTCCCGGTCGACGTAGCCGTTGAGCCAAGCCCAGAGGACGCTCGGCCGGGCCGAGAGGGGGGGATCAAAGAAGTCCTTCTCGGAGAGCGCGGCCCGGTCCGATGCCGGCCGGGGTCCGGTCGGCGCCCCTGTCCCGCAGGCCCCAAAGGCCAAAAGGACCGCGGCGCAGAGCGCCAGGTTGAATATCCGGGCTTTCGTCATGTCCTTCCTCCCTTTCTTTCGGCCTCGGGCGGCCCGACGCGGAGCGTCATGGGGACGAACACCGGTTTCGGCGTCACGAGTCGGAGCTCGGCCCGGGCCCCGTCCGCCCCGTCGCCGAACATCATGATCCGGAATTCCACGGTCTTGCCCTTCCAAGCCCGTTCGATGGGGAGACGGAAGGTCAGGCCGGCGAGCTTCGGCGCCCCCGAGTTCCACTCGTAGTTGTGATAGGGATAGCTGGGAGCCCGGTGC
>JBFYNT010000346.1:0-3053 GCA_041304225.1 Candidatus Aminicenantota bacterium | reverse complement strand
CCTTCGATCCGAAGGGGCTGGCCCGCATCGACGAGGCCTCCCAGTCGATGGCCGGGCGGACGGCCGAGGACGTCGCCAAGGACGAGTTCTACTGGCGCGAGATCCAGCTGGCCTTCAAGCTCGACCGGTCCCTGATCAACCTGAACAACGGCTTCACGGCGCCCATGCCCCGCGTGGCCCTCGATTCGACTTTCCGCTACATGGAAATGATCAACATGCTCCCGGTCCACTATCAGGGCATGGTCGCGGGCAACAGCGAGACCCTCCGCCGGCGGATGGCCAACGAGTTCGGCTGCGACCGCGAGGAGATGGCCCTGACCCGCGGCGCCAGCGAGGCCATGCAGATCGCCATCAACGGCATCGACCTCGAGGCCGGCGACGAGATCATCACGACGGACCAGGACTACCCCCGCATGTTGACCACCTGGGACCAGCGGATGAGGCGCGAGGGGATCAAGGTGACGCGCCTGCAGTTCCCGGTCCCCGCGACCCAGGACTTCCTCTACACCATGTTCGAGAAGGCCATTACGCCGAAGACCAAGGTCTTCCATTTCACCCATATCACCAATCTCACCGCCCAGCTCTTCCCGGTGAAGCGGCTCTCGCGGCTGGCCCGGTCCAAGGGCATCGTCACCATCGTCGACGGCGCCCACGCCCTGGGGCATTTCCCCTTCAAGCTCCGGGACCTCGAGTGCGACGCCTATGGGGTCAGCCTGCACAAGTGGCTGCTGGCCCCGCTCGGGAACGGCTGTCTCTATGTCCGCAAGGAGATGATCCCGCGCTTCTGGCCCCTCCAGGCCGCGCCGGAGCAGCAGGACGGCGACATCCGCAAGTTCGAGTCGATCGGGACGCACCCGTGGGCCATCCGCGCAGCCCTCGGCGAGTCGCTGGCCTTCCACCAGGCCATCGGGGCCGACCGGAAGGCCGCCCGCCTGCGCTACCTCAACATGCGCTGGGTCAACGCCCTGAAGGCCCATCCCCGGATCAAGGTCCTGACCGATACCAGCGAGCCGGCCCAGGCCTGGGGCGTCATGGCCGTCCACATCGAAGGCATCGACGTCCGGCCGTTGGCCACATTCTTGCGGAACCATTACCGGATCATCTGCGTCCCGCTCGTCGGCGGGGCGCCGCCGAACTCGGTCTTCGATTACCAGGCCCTGCGCATCTCGCCGAACGTCTACACGACCCTCGAGGAGATCGACACCTTCATCGAAGGCATGGAAGAAGCGGTCAAGGAAGGCGTCCCCGACGCGCCCGATCCGGTCCCGGCCTACCCGGCCGAAGTCACCGTCTGAGGAAGGAGGCGAGAGATGAGAAAGCGGAGTTTCGCCGTCCTGTCGGCCTTGGCATTCGTCCTCGTCGTCGGCGTCGTCTCGGCCTCGGCCCAGGCGTCTTTCAAGGTGCCGTTCGCGATCAAGGCGGCCGGCAAGAACCTGGCCGCGGGGGAGTACACCGTTTCCAGGACGGCCGAGGGCGGACTCGTCCTCCGGCAGGGCTCGACCGGCAAGGAGACGCCCGTCGCGGTCATCGAGCGGATCGCCGCGCCGACGCCGCCGCCAGCGGCGCCCCAGCTCGTCTTCGACGAGGTCGGGGACTTCGCGCCGTCCTACACCGAGTACATCACGGTCTACGTCCTCTCCGAGGTCTGGCTGCCCGGCGAGGACGGCTTCCGGGTCCACGTGACCAAGGGGGCCCACAAGACCAAGACCGTGGCCGGAGAGCCGGTCAAGAAATAATCGCCCGGTCTGCTATAATATCCGGTCCGATACGGATAGGGACAACTCCATGATCGTCGTCGACAACCTTTCGAAGAGCTATGGCAAACAGGGCCTCTTCGACTCCGTCAGCTTCAAGGTCAACCGCAAGGAGCGGGTCGGCGTCGTCGGCCGCAACGGGCACGGCAAGACCACCCTCTTCCGGATGATCACCGGAGAGGAGGAGCCCGACGCCGGGACCATCACCAGGCCGCGCAAGTACCGCGTCGGCTACGTCGAGCAGAGGATCCGGTTCAGCGAGCCGACCGTCCTGGCCGAGGGGGCCAAGGCCCTGCCGCACGACGCCGCCAACGAGATCTGGCGGGTCGAAAAGGTCCTGGCCGGGCTCGGCTTCGAAGCGGCCGACCTCGAGAAGCGCCCCTCGGAGCTCTCGGGCGGCTACCAGGTCCGGCTCAACCTGGCCAAGGTCCTGGTCGGCGACTACCAGATGCTCCTGCTCGACGAGCCGAGCAACTACCTCGACATCACCTCCATCCGCTGGCTGGAGCGCTTCCTGGCCGCCTGGCCGGGCGAGCTCCTGCTCATCACCCACGACCGCAGCTTCATGGACAACGTCGTCACCCACGTCCTCGGCATCCACCGGCGCAAGGTCCGCAAGGTCGAGGGCGACACGGGGAAGTACTACGAGCAGATCGCCGCCGAGGAGGAGATCTACGAGAAGACCCGGATCAACGACGAGCGGAAGATGAAGGAGATGGACCTGTTCATCACCCGCTTCCGGGCCAAGGCCCGGCTCGGCGGCCTGGTCCAGTCGCGCGTCAAGTCGCTCGAGAAGATGGAGAAGCGCGACAAGCTCGAGGCCGTCAAGACCCTGGAGTTCGCTTTCGCCGAGAAGCCGGGCTACCACAAGTACGCCCTGGACGTCCGCGATCTCTCGTTCGGCTACGACCCCGACCGGCCGCTCATCCGCCGGTTCTCGATCAGCATCGGGGCCAAGGACCGGGTCTTCGTCATCGGCCGCAACGGGCGGGGGAAGACGACCCTGCTCCGGCTCATCGCCGGCGACCTCACCGCCGGGTCGGGCACCGTCGACGCGCCCCAGTCGGTCGCGGTCGGCTACTTCGAGCAGACCCATATCTCGACCCTGTCGGAGTCCAACACGGTCCTCGAGGAGATCGGCTCGGCCGATCCTGAGGGAGATCCCAAGCGGGCCCGGTTCATCGCCGGCGGGATGATGTTCGAGGGCGACGACGCCCTCAAGAGAATCAAGGTCCTGTCGGGCGGGGAGAAGAGCCGGGTCCTGCTGGGCAAGCTCATCGCCACGCCGCTCAACCTGCT
>JBFYNT010000345.1:0-15790 GCA_041304225.1 Candidatus Aminicenantota bacterium | reverse complement strand
GTCGGTTTCATGAGGACCTCCGTCGTTTGGACGTCGCGCCGGTCAGTTTATTCCAAGAAAAACGGGGACACAATACCAACTCACCAATTTTTCAACTCGGAATACGGAATAGGGGGACATGACCCATTTCTCCCGAAATGGGATCGTGTCCCCTTATTCCGGATCGGGAAATTGGTGAATTGGTATTGTGTCCCAGATTTACGATAGGATAAAGGCATGGCGACCTATGGCGTCAGCCCCGACAAGGAACAGGCCCTGGCGGACCGAATGGCGGCGCTCGGCATCCGCGAAGAGGACATCGTCGAGAAGTTCATCCGCTCGGGCGGCCACGGCGGCCAGAACGTCAACAAGGTCGCGACCTGCGTCTACCTCAAGCACCTCCCGACCGGCACCGAGGTCAAGTGCCAGCAGGAGCGCTTCCAATCCCTCAACCGGTACCTGGCCCGCCGCATCCTCACCGACAAGATCGAGGCGGCCGTCCTGGGCCGGAAGAGCAAGGAAGAAAAGCGGATCGCCAAGATCCGCCGCCAGAAGAGAAAGCGCTCCAAACGGGCCAAGGAAAAGATGCTGGCCGACAAGCGCCACGCCTCGGAGAAGAAGAAAGGCCGGTCCTTCCGTCCCGGCCCGCTCGACGAGTGAGCCCGGCCCGGCTCGGGCCGCTTCAGCCCCGGTGAGGCTTGCCGCACTCCGAGGCTTCGCCCCTGAGGATGTCGAGGCCGTGGGGGAGGGCGGGCAGGATGGCCCCTAGGCTCTCCCGGACGGCCTTCTCGCTCCCCGGCAGGTTGACGATGAGGGTGGCCTTGCGGATGCCGGCCGCCGCCCGGCTGAGGATGGCCGTCGGCGTCCTCTCCGCGCCGGCCCGGCGCATGGCCTCGGCAAGACCCGGCGTCTCGCGCTCGATGACGGCCTTGGTCGCCTCGGGCGTCCGGTCGCGGGGGCTGAAGCCGGTCCCGCCCGTCGTCAGCACCAGGTCGAGGCCTTCGTCCGACCAGGCCACGAGCGCGGCCTTGATCTCGTCGGGCTCGTCGGGCACGATCCTCGCCCGGACGACCTCGCCGCCGGCGGCCTCGATCATCTCCCGGATGGCCGGGCCGCTCCTGTCCTCTCGCTCGCCCCGGGCCCCCTTGTCGCTCACGGTCAGTATCCCGACCTTCATGGTCACCCTCCGATCCGGAACATGTCGCTCGTGAGGCCCTCGATGGCCCCGCGCTCCCAGGTCGTCTTGGCCTCGAACGCGGCCCTGAGCGCGGCCTCGAGCTCTTCCTGGCCGCCCTTGCCCTCGCGGAGGACCTTGCGGAGGTCGACCCCCCCGCGGTCGAAGAGACAGATCTTCAGCCGGCCGTCCGGCCCGAGCCGCAGCCGCTGGCAACCCCGGCAGAACGGGTCCGAGACCGGGGCGATGAATCCCAGCCGCGTCCGGCCGCCGAGCCGGTAGACGCCGGCGACGCCGCTTTCGTCCGGCAGGCGCTCGAGCGGCCCGAAAGCCTCGGCGATGCGGGCCCGGACCTCCTCGCCCTTGACGAAGAGGGCCGGCCGCCAGGCGCCGAGCTCCTTGCACTCGGGGCTGAGCCCGCTCGTCGGCATGAGCTCGATGAACCGCAGCTCGAGCCTCTCCCGCTCCGCGAACCGGACGAAGTCGGGGATCTCGTCGTCGTTGACGCCGCGGATGACCACCGTGTTGACCTTGAGCGGGGCGAGGCCGGCCGCCCGGGCCGCCTCGATCCCGGCCAGGACGCGGTCGAGCCCGGTCCGCCGCGTGATCCTCGCGAAGCGGTCCGGCTTCAGCGTGTCGAGGCTGACCGTCACCCGCCCGAGGCCGGCCGCTTTGAGGTCCGCGGCGACGTCGGCCAGGTGCAGGCCGTTGGTGGTCAGGGCCAGGTCGTCGGGCCCGAGCCCGGACAGCAGGCGGACGAGGGCCGCGATCCCGCGCCGGGCCAGCGGTTCGCCGCCGGTCAGCCGGAAGCGCCGGACGCCGGCCGACATGGCCGCCCGGGCCACCGCCGCGATCTCCTCGTAGGTCAGCATGTCGGCCATGGGGACGAGGGCGACGCCCGATTCGGGCATGCAGTAGACGCAGCGCAGGTCGCAGCGGTCGGTCACCGAGATGCGCAGGACCCTATCGTTTCTCAACGCGGTCCCCCGGCCGGACGGCCCCGCCGCCGACGACCTCGCAGAAGACGCCCCGGACGGGCATGATGCAGCTGCCGATGAGGCGATAGACGGCGCAGTGGGTATGGCATTCCTTGCCGATCTGAGTGACCCGGAGCCGGACCGCTTCCCCGACGGCGAGCTCGTCGCCAATGGCGAGCGATCCGAGGTCGATGCCGCGCGTCGTCAGGTTCTCGGCGTAGGCCCCGGGCCGGATCGCCTCCGCGGCCGGGCCGCCGCCGAGCCGCGCCTTTTGGTCTTCGATGTCCTCGATCATCAGGAGCGAGACCTGGCGATGGGCGAAATCCTTGTGGGCGTCCCCCTCGATGCCGCGGCCCGCGACGAGATCGACGCGGGCGGCCGGCGTCTTGATCTGGCCCTTCTTGAGGCTGGTGTTGACGGAGACGACGGTGCCCGCCGTTCCGGCGGCCGCGGTCACGCCTTTCTCCGGAAGACCCCGCTCTTCCCGCCGGACTTGAAGTCGAGGCGCAGTCGGCCGATCTCGGCCCCCCGCTCCACGGCCTTGACCATGTCGTAGACGGTCAGGGCGGCGACGGCCGCGCCGGTCAGGGCCTCCATCTCGGCCCCGGTCTTGGCCTCGGCGGCGACCCGGCAACGGACACGGATGCCCGTCTTCCGGACCTCGAGGTCGACGACGACGTTCTCGAGCGGGATGGGGTGGGCCAGGGGGATGAGATCGGAGGCCCTTTTGGCCGCCTGGATGCCGGCCAGCCGGGCCGTGTCGAGCACGTCGCCCTTGGCGATCCCGTTGGCCCGGACGAGCCGCAGGGTGGCCGGACCGAGCTTGACGAACGCGGAGGCCGCCGCCTCTCGCCGGGTCACGGCCTTAGTCCCGATGTCCACCATCTTGGCCTGGCCCCGGCCGTCGACGTGGCTGAGCTTGGCCATGGTTCTACCTTCCGTCCATGTGGAGGATGTCGACCTCCCGGCCGGCTTCGATCCGGGCGACGTCGGCCGGGACGACGATCAAAACCCGGCCGTGGACCATCGACCGCAGGACGCCGCTCATCTGATCGGCGTAGGGGGTGACTTTCAGGCAGGGCCCGTCCCCGGTGAGCACGCCGCGCAGGAACTGCATGCGTCCCGGCTTGAGGACGATGTCCGTCCTGAGGACCGCCCGGCCCGCCCGGGGCCCCGGAGAGACCCGGCCGAGCATGCGGTCGACGGCCGGCCTGACGAAGAGCAGGAAGGTGACCAGAGCGCTCGTGGGATTGCCGGGCAAGCCGAAGACGAGCTGGCGTCCCCGGACGCCGAAAAAGACGGGCTTTCCCGGCTTGATGCGGACCTGCCAGAAGACGGTCTTGACCCCGAAAGCCTCGAGCTCGTCCTTGACCAGGTCGTGATCGCCGACCGAAACGCCCCCGGACAGGACGAGGATATCGGCGCCCTTGGCCCGCGTCAGCTTGGACCTGAGCGAGGAGGCGCGGTCGCGGGCGATGCCCAGGTAGACGGCGTCGGCGCCCGCCTCGGCGGCCATGGCCGTGAGCGCGGGGCCGTTGGCGTTGCGGATCTGACCGGCGCGCTTCCGCACGCCGGGCTCGACGATCTCGTCGCCCGTGGCGATGACGGCGAGCTTCGGCCGCCGGGCGACGGCGACCTTGGCGCGGCCGGCCGCGGCCAGCATACCGGTCTCGGCCGGCCCGACCACGGCGCCGCGCGCGAGAGCGGTTTCGCCCTTCTTCAGGTCCTCGCCGGCCCGTCCGATGTTGTCGCCGGGCCGGACCTCGCGGCGCAGGAGGACGCGGCCGTCCCGTTTCTCGCTGTCCTCGACCATGACCACGGCGTCGGCCCCGGCGGGCAGCGGCGCCCCGGTCATGATGCGGACGGCCTGGCCCGGACCGACGGCCCTGCGGGAGCGCCGTCCCGCGGGCAGGTCCTCGACGACCTCCAGATCGACGGCGCCGCGCGCGTTCGGGCCCGGCGGGCGCGTGTCGGCCGACCTGACGGCGTACCCGTCCATCGTGGCCTTGGTGAAGGGCGGGATGTCCTCGCGGGCCTCGACCTCGCGGGCCAGGGTCCGGCCCAGGGCTTCGGCCAGGGGGACGGACTCGGCCGGGAGCGCCCGGGCGGCGTCGAGGACGAGGGACCTGGCTTCCTGGTATTCGATCATGGGAGCTTTCCGGAGTTCGTCGAACGGTCGGCGACGACCGCGACGGACTCCGGCCCAAATCTTAGCAGAACCTCTTTGGAAAGGGAAACGCCCAGGCGCTCGAGCTCGCCGACCGGAACGACGGCCCGGAAGACGAGGTCGCCGCTCACCCGGACGAGGGCCGTCGCCGCGCCGGTCGTCTCCATCCGGGTCACCCGGCCGCGGAAGACGTTCGGGCCCGGAGGGGGCGCCGGGCCGTCGCCCGCGGGCTGGAGGCGGATGTCGGAGGGATCGATGACGCAGGTCGCGTGGCCCGCCGTCGCGCCGGCGAAGACGATGCGGACGCCGGGCTTCGGCTCGATCCAGCTGGTCCGGCCGTCGGACGAGACCGTGCCGCTGAAGCAGTTCTCGTGGCCGAAATCGACCCGCCGTCCCTCCGAGAGATAGAGGATGCCGTCGGCCAGCCGCGAGGCCTGGGAGAAATTGTGGGTCGAGAAGACGACCGTGGTGCCCCAGGCCTGCCCGGCTTCCCGAAGCAAGGCCTCCGTGCGCAGGGCCAGGCCGGCGTCGATGTTGGCGGTCGGCTCGTCGAGCAGGAGGACCTTGGGGCGCAGGGCCAGGGCCCGGGCCAGCGCCACGCGTTGGGCCTGCCCGGCGCTCAATCCCGCCGTGGACCGTCCGCCCCAGCCCTCGAGCTCGACCAGGGCGAGCGCGTCGCGGACTCGGCCGGCCCTTTCCGCCTCCGCGACCTTCCTCAGCTTGAGGCCGAAGCCGACGTTGTCGGCGACCGTGCCCTTGAAGAGATAGGGGTGGTGGGTCAGGAGGACCGTGTCGCGGCGGGCGCCGACGGCGCCGTCGCCGTCCGCCCACGGATCGCGACCCCGGAACTCGAGCCGGCCCCGGTCCGGCCGGAGCAGGAAGGCGAGGATGGCGAGCAGGGTCGTCTTGCCCGCGCCGTTGGGTCCGACGAGGGCCAGGACCTCGCCGGCCCGGACGTCCAAGGCGTCGATCGCGAGCCTGAACGTCGAGCCGGGATGGGAGAAGCCTAGAGCCTCGAGCCGGTAGAGGCGGTCGTCCATGTCAGGACTCCCTGTCGCGGCCGCCGAGGCCCGTTTGGACGAGCGCGTTGATGCCGAGGGTGATGACCAGGAGCAGGACGCCGAGCACGACGCCGTTGCGGAACTCGCCCTTGGCCGTCTCGAGGGCGATCGAGGTCGTGATGTTCCGGGTGGCGAAGCGGATGTTGCCGCCGAGCATCATGGCGATGCCGACCTCGGAGACGGCCCGGGCGAACCCGGCCAGCACGGCGACGAGCAGCGGGAAGCGGGCCTCCCGGAGCACGATCCAGCCGGCCTGCCGGGGGCTCGCGCCCAGGGTCAGGGCGGTCAGGCGGGCCCGGCGGTCGACCTGCCGCAGGGCCGTGTAGGAGAAGCCGACGATGAGCGGCAGGATGAGGAAGACCTGGCCGATGGTCATGGCCGCCTGGGTGTAGAGAAGGCCGAAGCGGCCCAGGGGGCCGCTCCGGCCGAGAAGGGAATAGAAGAGAAGGCCGATGACCACGGTCGGCGCGGCCATCCAGGTCTGGTTGACGATGAGGATGAGCTTCTTGCCGCGGAACTCGCGCCCGGCCAGGAAGAGCGCGGCGGGCACGGCGACGGCGCTGGCGACGAGGGCGGCCAGGCCGCTCGTCTTGAGCGAGATCCAGACCGCCAGGGCCAGCTCGCGAAAGATCATTTGATGAGGTCCACCCCGGGCGACGCGGCCAGCGGCTCGAAGAGCGGGCGGCCGGCCGGGCCCTTGAACTCCCCGATGAGCGCCTGGCCGCGGGGCGAGGTCAGGAAGGCGATGAGGGCCATGGCCTCGGGGTAGCGCGCCCCGGGAACGCGGGCCGGATCGACGGCGATGACCGCGTAGATATTCTCGAGGTCGGGAGCGTTCTCGAAGAGCGGGACGAGGCCGGCCAGGCCTTTGATCCCCAGGAAGGTCGCCGTGTCGGTCAGCGTGTAGGCGCGCTTTTCGGCGGCGATGCGCAGGGTCTCGGCCATGCCCTGGCCGGTCTCGAGGTAGGCCGTCGAGGGCTGGCCGCCGGCCGCGGTCCAGAGATCGAGCTCGCGGGTGTGAGTGCCGGACCGGTCGCCGCGGCTGACGAAGGGCAGGCCGGCCGCCTTGACCCGGCCGAGGGCCTCGGCCGCCGAGGCGGCGCCGGCGACGCGGGCGGGATCGTCCGGGGGGCCGACGACGACGAAATAGTTCCGGGCGAAGACCCGCCGGTTGACGCCGAAGCCGGAGCGAAGGAACTCGTCCTCGAGCCTGCGGGCGTGGACGATGACCACGTCGGCGTTGCCGTCGCGGGCCTGTTTGAGGGCCGCGCCCGTCCCGACCGCGATCCATCTCAGGGCGATGCCCGTGTCCTTGGCGAAGGCGTCGGCCAGGACGTCGAGGAGGCCCGTGGCGTCGACGCTCGTCGTCGTCGCCAGCATCAGCGTCCGCTCGGCGGCGGGGGAGGGCTTTTCAGACCCCTTGTTCAAGATATCTATCAGAATCGTGGCTCCGGGTACTGCGCCACGATTCTGCAGGTCGCTTCGAGGACTTCGCTCCCCGCCGTACAAGTCCCCGTTCTTGGCCGCTCCGGCAAGTGTCCCCAGGAGGACAATGAGAAGCCATGACGCTATCCGGCCGATCGGCCGGGCCTGGTGGGGAAAGCGCCTCACGAGATCTCCTTCTCTTTCAGGAAGGAGGAGCCGTTTCCCGCTCCTCCCTATCGGCCGGAGGGCCTGGCCAAGGGGCTGTAGCGCCTCGGGCTCGGAGCACCGTCTGTGATAGCACATCGGTGCCGCCCTGTAAAGCCGCCGGAATTATGGGGACGTTATGGATGGCCGGATCAGGAGGCGTAGAACAGGTCGATCGTCGCCCGCCACTCGTCCTCGGTCCGGACGGCGACCAGGGCGTTCCGGAGCTCGGTCCGCCGGGGGTGCATCTTGGCGTACTGGAGGCTGAAGTGACGGAGCATCTTGAGTCCCCGCGCCGGTCCGTAGGCTTCCGAGGCCAGCCCGAAATGACGGTAGATGACCTCGCGCTGCTCGTCGAGCCCCGGCGCGCGGGCCGGGCGCCCGGCGGCGAGGTCGCGGGCCTGGGCGAAGAACCAGGGATTCCCGATCGCGCCCCGGGCGGCCAGGACCCCGTCGACGCCCGTCTCCTCGAGCATGCGCAGGGCCTCGGCGGGCGAGGTGACGTCGCCCGAGCCGAGGATGGTCCGATCGGGGAATTCGCGCTTGACGGCGGCCAGGAAGGCCCAATCGGCGCGGCCGGTGTATTTCTGCTCGACCGTCCGGGCGTGCACGGCGATCGCGGCGGCCCCGGCTTCGAAGGCGCCGCGGGCGATCGACCAGAACGCGCCGTGCGCCGTGTCGGCGTCCCGGAAGGCGCGCCGGAGCTTCAGCGTCACCGGGCGGCCGGGGACGGCGGCGACGACGGCCCGGACCGTGGCCAGGGCCCGGACCGGATCGTCCATCAGCGCCCCGCCGCGCTTGTGCGAGACGACCTTGCGGACGGGGCAGGCGAAGTTGAGGTCGACGATATCGAAGCCCATGGCGTCGAGCGAGCGGGCGGCGTCGGCTATCGTCTCCGGCTCGATGCCCATGATCTGTCCCGCGACCGGGTGATCGGCGGGATCGAGGCGGATGAGCCGCTTGCGGAGCTTCCCTTCGAGCAGGACCTGGCGGTCGAGCATGGCCTCGGTGACGCAGAAGGGCGCGCCGAGGGAGCGGCAGACGAGACGGTAGGGGAGGTCGCTGTAGCCGGCCAGGGCCCCGAGGCCGACGGGGAAGGCGATGGGGACGTTGCCGATCCGGAGCGGCATCTAGCGCTTGTCCGCCGGCTTCACGTTGGCGCCCGGGACCCTGGGCCCGCCGCCGGCCCCGCATGCGGCACGGAGGGGCTTGGATGCGCTCATGTTCTTCCTCCCCGAAATTCTACCATAAACGGGGATACTCCCGGTTTTCGCGTATTCAGGGACGATCGAAATTCAGAAACGTCCCCGGTTATGCTAATATGCGGCCTTTCGGAGGGATTCCATAATGGGTAAAACGAAGAGCCTGACGATCATCACGCTCCTGGCGCTCGTCGGCGGGCTCGGCGCGGCGGCGGCCGCCCGGATTGGCCAGGACGCTCTGAGATCACGGGCCTATGCCGGCCACGTTGACGATGCGGATATGCAAGGATTTATCCGCCAATACCCCCGCGCCGCCGGCACGCGCCTCGACGATTGCCAGACCTGCCACCGCGGCGGCGTGAACGGCACGGACACGGAGCGGGAGGTCAGTCCCTGCAGCTACTGCCACCTCTTGGTCTTCCCCAACCCCCGGTACAAAACGGGCGTTCCGAAGGACTACGAAGCCACCCTCAACGGCTACGGGCTCGCCTACAAGAAGGCCGGCCGGACCTTCGAGGCTTTCGCGGCCATCGACCGGCAGGACTCCGACGGCGACGGCGGTCCGAACGGGATCGAGATCGCCGACCTCCGCAATCCCGGCGACCGGGCCAGCCGGCTGGGCCTGCCCCAGGCGGCGACGGTCGTCCTCGGCTGGGACGAGATCCGCGGCCTCCCCGTCCACAGCCAGTTCCTGCTCATGAACAAGACCACCCAGCGGCGCGACGAATACGTGGCCTATAAAGGCGTCCGGATCGTCGATCTGCTCGCCTCCGCCAAGATCTTCCTGACCGGCGTCACGGGCATCACCGTTTTCGCCCCGGACGGCTACAGCAACGATTACGGGCGCGAGGACCTCAACGCCCCCTTCCCCCAGGGCTATTACTACGACGGCCCGCTGGCCATCGGGGATGCCGAAATGGCCCTCCTGGAGCGGCCCTTCGCCGTGCCTTCCGGGGTCAGGGACGGGAAACGGATCCCCGGGAAGCCGTGGCTCCTGCTCGCCTATGAACGGGACGGACAGCTCCTCGATCCCGCGGCTTATGAAAAGGACACGGGCAAGCTCGTCGGGGAAGGGCCCTATCGGCTGATCAAGCCCCAAAGGGACCTCCGGGGAGACCCGAAGCGGCCCGGGCGGCCGGACAGGTCGGTCAACGCCAAGACGTACGGCGACGGCTGGGATTTCTCCGACCGGATCGATCACAACGCCGGGGCCGGCGCCCGCGGCGCGTGCGTCATCCGGGTCAACCCCATGCCCGAGGGCTATGAGGAATACGATTGGAGGAACGGCTGGCCGCTCATCGGCGAGAAGAAGATCGTCATCTACGGCCGCGGCGTCCGCTAAAAAGTAGGGACCTGGTCTTCACGAACGGCGGAATTCCCCTGGTCGCGTGAAGACCTGGCACTCGATCATCGCGCGCTCAGTACGAGGATTCCTCTCAGCAGCAGGTTGGCGCCTTTTTCCAGCGCGTCCCAATCCACCCGCTCTCCGGGCGAATGGCTGATGCCGTCGGGCGAGGGGATGAAGATCATGCCGGAGTCGCAGGCCCCGGCCAGGATCTGGGCGTCGTGGCCCGCCCCGCTCGTCATACGCATCGAACCGTAGCCAAGCGCGCGGCATTCCCCTTCCAGCAGATCGATGAGGCGCGGCGCCACCGCGACGGGCGTGGTGCTGTCGACGACGCGCGACAGGAACGACAGCCCGCGGGTCGCGGCGACGTCCTCGGCCAACGCGAAGACCTCCCGTTCGATCGCGGCCAGGTCGTCCGGCGAAGCGCTGCGGAAGTCCAGCGTGAAATCGGCCCGGCCGGGGATGACGCTGAACGAGCCCGGTTGGAGGGCCGCCCGACCGATCGTCAACATGCTCCCGTAGTGTTTCGTGGCCACGTGTTGCGTCGCTTTGAGGGCGAAGTCGGCCAACCCGAGGAAGGCGTCGTGGCGGAGCTCGAGGGGGGTCGTCCCGGCGTGGCCCGACTCCCCGGCGAAGGCGCATTGACGATAGTGTTTTCCGCTGATCCTCTCGACGATGCCGATGGGCAGGCCTTCCTCCTCGAGCACCGGTCCCTGTTCGATGTGGAGCTCGAGGTAGGCTTCGAGCGCGGGACGGTCCTTGTGGGCGGAGAGGATGCCGTCGGCGGTGAATCCCGTTGTCTTCAGGACGTCCGCGAAAGGCATGCCGAACGAGGTCTTGCCGCGGCGGATTTCGCTTTCGTCGAGCAAACCCATAAAGGCCCGGCTGCCCAGGAAGTCGCCGACGAGGTTCCCTTCCTCGTCGGTGAACGAGGAGATCTCGAGGGCCTTGGCCAGCGGGATCTTTTCTTCGACGATGCGACGGGCCGCCTCGAGCGCCGCAAGCACCCCGACGGCGCCGTCGAACATCCCGCCGTTGGGGACGGTGTCGATGTGAGAACCGGCCATGACCGTCTTGCCGGCGCATTCGAGCCGGCCGAACTGATTGCCCGCCCCGTCCTGGCGGTAACATAAGCCCGCCTCCTCGATCTTCCGCCGGAGCCAGGACCGGGCCTCGAAGTCGGCCGGGCTGAACGAGGGCCGGCTGATCCCGCCGTGCTCGTCCCGGCCGATGCGGCCCAGATCCTCGAGGTCGGCCCTCAGGCGGTCGATGTTGATCAGCAGGTTCATGGTCAACCTCCCAATCGGGGACAGAGGGAAATAGGGGACATGATACTCTGTCCCCTATTTCGCCGCGAAATGAGGGACAGAGTTTCGTGTCCCCCAGTCAGAGCAGGGCGAGCATATCCATGACCGCCCGCTCGATGCCGACGACGGCCGCGCGGGCGACGATAGAGAAGCCGATGCTGAGCTCGGCGATCTCGGGGATGGCGACGATCGGCCCGACGTTCCGGTAGTCGAGCCCGTGCCCGCCGTGGACCTCGAGCCCGAGGCCGTGACCGAACTCGGCCGCCTTGCGGACCGCGGCGAGCGCCTCGTTCTGGGCCGCGCCCTCGCGGAGATCGGCGTACTTGCCGGTATTGATCTCGATGAGATCGACCCCGATCTCCCGGGCCGCCCCGATCTCCTCGAGGCTGGTGTCGATGAAGATGCTCGTCCGGATGCCGGCCTGCTTCAGGGCCTCGACGTGGGGCCCGAGGACCTTCCGGTTGGCCGCGACCTTCAGCCCGCCCTCGGTCGTCAGCTCCTCCGGACGCTCGGGAACGAGCGAGACGACGTCCGGCTTGATCTCCAGAGCGAGCGCTTTCATCTCTTCCGTCGCGGCCATCTCCACGTTGAGCTTGGTCTTGACGGCCTCGCGCAGGGCCCGCAGGTCCCTCTCCTTGATGTGGCGCCGGTCGCTCCGGATGTGGCAGACGATGCCGCGGGCCCCGGCCTGCTCGGCGAGCAGGGCGACGAGCACCGGCTCGGGCTCGCTCGCCCGCCGGGCCTCGCGGAGCGTCGCGAAGTGATCGATGTTGACGGCCAGTCTCATGGCGTCCTCCGAAGGCGTTCAGGTTCCGTGTTTTTCGCCGAGGTGGCGGCGGACGGCCTCGGCGACCAGCATGGCGCAGGAATCGACGGTCGCCCGGTCGCGCGCCTCGACCATGACCCGGGCCAGCGGCTCGGTGCCGGAATAGCGGAGGTCGATCCGGCCCTCGCGTCCGACGGTGGTCCTGACGACCTCGACCGCCGCCAGGATCTCCGGGTATTCCGAGAAATCCGGCTTCTTGCGGACCCGGACGTTGACCAGCGTCTGGGGATACTCGACGAGGCCCGCGACGAGCCCGGCCAGCGTCCCGCCCCGCTCGGCCAGGACCTCGAGCATCCGCAGCGAGGTCAGCAGGCCGTCCCCGGTCGGGAGGTCGTCGAGGAAGATGGTGTGACCCGATTGCTCCCCCCCGAGGTTGGCGCCGCGGGCGACCATCTCCTCGTGGACGTATTTGTCGCCGACCTTGGCCCGGACGAGCCCGATGCCGCGCGCTTCGAGCGCCCGCTCGAGGCCCATGTTGCTCATGGTCGTGGCCACGACCTGGCCGGTCCGCAGGCGCCCGCCTTCCTTCATGTGCAGGGCCTGGACGAACAGGGTGTGATCGCCGCTGAGCAGGCGTCCGCCGCCGTCCACCCACAGGGCCCGGTCGGCGTCCCCGTCGTAGGCGATCCCGATCGTCGCCCCCGTCCCGCGGACGCGAGCCGCCAGCCCCTCGGGGTGGAGCGAGCCGCACCCGGCGTTGATGTTCACGCCGTCGGGCGCCGCGTTGAGCGCCTCGACCTCGAAGCCGAGCCGGCGGAGCAGGTCCGGCGCGAGGGCGGAGCTGGCCCCGTTGGCGCAGTCGACGACGACCTTGACGCCGGCCGGCGGCCGCGCCATCCGGACCAGGCCCGCCAGATATCCGGCATAGTCGAGGGCCAGCCGCGCGTCGAATTCGACCCCGGTCTCTTGCCCGGGCAGCCGGCCCCGGCCCTCGAGGACGTCGGCCTCGATCTCGAGCTCCCACTCGTCCGGGATCTTGACCCCGAGAGGGGAGAAGATCTTGATGCCGTTGTCCTGGAAGGGATTGTGCGAGGCGGAGATGACCGCTCCGGCCGCGAAGCCGTGCGTCTTCGTCAGGTAGGAGACCGCCGAGGTCGGGATGACCCCCGCCGAGACGACGTCGCCGCCGGCCGCGCGCACGCCGCGGGCCAGGGCCCGCTCCATCCACGGGCCGGACTCGCGGGTGTCGCGCCCGACGAGGATCCGCGCCCCCTGGCCCTTGCGCTCCAGGAGCGCGACCAGGGCCGTGCCGAGCCGGGCGATGGTCGGCGGATCGAGCGGATAGGTCCCGGCGACCGCCCGCACGCCGTCGGTGCCGAAGAGCTTCTTGCGGGCGCTCATTTCTTCCGGACCGGGGCTTTCTTGCCGGCGGCCGGATCGGCCTCGACGAGCACCGAGATCCGCGCGCTCGTCTCGGGCGACGCGAGCCGGAGCTCCGGCCGGGGCAGGATGATGTCGGCCGTGAAGACGGTCGACTGGGCCAGGCCCGAGACGTCGATAGGGGCCGTGGTGGCCGCCTCCTTGGCCCGGACGCGGCTCTCCGGGCCGCGGACGACGACGCTCGACGGCTCGATCTCGGTCCGGGCGATCCGGAAGCCCGGAGCGGCCCGGCCGCGCAGGGTCGGGTGGAGGTCGAGGGTGGCTTCGGCCGTCCGCTCCAGCTTGATGCTCACCTTGCCGGGCGAGATCTTGACGACCTCGGCCCCCGGCGGGACGGCGATCATCGAGGTGTTGAGCGGGTATTCCTGCTGGAGGACCGTAGCCCGGTCGAGGTCGATCCGGGCGACCAGGCCCGAAGGCCCGATCTCGTCGAGGAGGCGGTTGGGCGCCCGGAGCGTGATGTCGATCGCCGCCGCCGGCCGTTCGACGATCTCCAGCCCGGCCGGGATGTTGCGGGTCTCGAGCGGGATGGTCAGCGACTTCTCCGAGAATTTCTTCTCGGCCGGCACGAGCAGCAGCCAGACGCCGAGGGCCAGGACGAGCGAGACGAGCTTCAGCTTCCAGTCGCGGACGAACAGGCTGCGGACGTAGCTTCTCATCGGTCCTTCAGATAGCCGAGCAGGCGTGTTTCCATGGCGTCCTTGTCCGCGAACCGCTCCAGCTGGCCCTTGATGGCCAGGGAAACGGTCCCGGTCTCCTCGGAGATGACGATGACGGGCGCGTCCGTCTCCTCCGAGAGGCCGATGGCGGCCAGGTGGCGGGTCCTCGTCTGGAACGGGCTCCGCAGGCGATGGGCGGCCGGCAGGGGCAGCAGGCAGGCCGCCGCGACGATGCGGTCGCCCTTGATGATCACGGCGCCGTCGTGGAGCGGCGAGTGGGGATAGAAGATCGAGACCAGGAGGTTCTTGGTCAGCACGGCGTCGACCTCGGCGCCGCGGTCGGCGTAGGTCGAGAGCGAGATCTCCTTCTCGATGGCGATCAGGGCGCCGATCCTCTTCTGGGACAGGAAGTCGATGGCCTGGAAGAGGTCGTCGATCTTCTCCTGGAACGAGCGCAGGGCCAGGGGCTTGCGGAAGGTCCGCGAGCCGATCTCGGTCAGGAACCGGCGGATCTCCGCCTGGAACAGGACGATGATGGCGATGATGACATAGTTGATGAACGACCGGATGATGCGGTTCGAGACGCCGAGGTGGCCCCAGACCGTCAGCAGGTAGAGGGCGCCGATGAGGGCCAGCCCGGCCGCCGCCTGGTAGGCCTTGGTGTCCCGGATGAGGACGATGATGTAATAGATCATGAAGGCGATGAGGAGGACGTCGAGGACGTCGAGCGCCGTGATCTGGCGGAAGATCGTCCAGGCCTCAGCGAACATCGCCGGCCCTCCCTTCGGCGGGAACGCCTTCGCCCGCGCCGGCCGCGGCCTCGCCGGAGAGGATGGCCTCGGCCGCGCGGACGGCCCGGGCGACCGGCCCGACGTCGTGGACCCTCAGGATGTGGGCGCCGCGCTCGACCGAAAGGACCGCCGCGGCGATCGTGCCCTCCAGCCTCTCGTCCGGCGGCAGTCCGAGGACGCGGCCGAGGAAGGCCTTGCGCGAGAAGCCCATGAGCAGCGGCCGGCCCAGGGCGTGAAAGACGTCCTGGCGGCGGACGAGCTCGAGGTTGTGCGCGGTGGATTTACCGAAGCCGACGCCCGGATCGACGATGATCCGCTCGCGGGGGATCCCGGCGGCCTCGGCCACGCGGACGCGGTCGTCGAGGAAGCCGGCGATCTCGCCGAGGAGGTCGCCGTAGCTCGGATCGTTCTGCATCGTCAGCGGCGTGCCCTTCATGTGCATGAGCACGACGGCCGCCCCGGACCGGGCCACGACGCCGGCCATGGCCGGGTCGAAGCGCAGGGCGCTCGTGTCGTTGACGATATCGGCCCCGGCCTCGAGAGCCGCCTGGGCCACGGCGGCCTTGGTCGTGTCGACGGAGATCAGGGCGGCCGTTCGCGCCCTCAGGGCCTTGATGACCGGGACGACCCGGCGCGTCTCCTCGGCCTCGGGAACGGGGAGCGAGCCGGGACGCGTGCTCTCGCCGCCGACGTCGAGGACGTCCGCGCCCTCCGCGGCCAGCGCCAGACCGTGGTCGACGGCTTTCGCGGCGTCGAAGTAGCGGCCGCCGTCGGAGAAGGAATCGGGGGTGATGTTGAGCACGCCCATGAGCCAGGCCCGCGGGCCGAGCGTGAGACGGCGGCCCCGGACGTCCAGGGTGCGCGTCTCTCGGGTCATGGTCCTGGCTCTCTCCGGGCTCAGCTTTCCTTGGGGCCTTCGCCGGGCGCCGCGGGCGCGCCGGGGGGCGCGGGCGCGGCCTTGGTGATGCCGACGATGGCGTTGATCTCTTCCGAGCCCACCGCCTCCTTCTCGAGGAGGAGCTCGGCGATGCGGACCAGCTTGTCCTTGTTCTTCTCGATGAGCGCGTGGGTCCGGTCGTAGCAGCGCATGATGATCTTCTTGACCTCGTCGTCGATGTGCTCGGAGGTCTTCTCGGCAAGGCATTGCAAAACTCCTCTGCCGGTCCCTGGGCCTGCGGGTCGGCCAGGATGATCGGGGCTTGCAGGTGCGCCAAGGCTTGTCGTGCCTGCTGCAGGTCGGCGACACTTTCCACCGGGCATAGCGCAGACAACCACTCGGCCACCCTGGCG
>JBFYNT010000344.1:0-4091 GCA_041304225.1 Candidatus Aminicenantota bacterium | reverse complement strand
GGGGATAAAAGAAAATATGGCTAGGGACGGAATTGAACCGCCGACGCAAGGATTTTCAGTCCTTCGCTCTACCAACTGAGCTACCTAGCCATCGGCCCGCCGGCGACCGCCGGAAAGCGCGACTAGTATAAGCATTCGGCCCCCTAAAGTCAACATTCCGTTGGCAATTTGCTGACCGAACAGGGGGCGAGCAGCGATGATCCGTGCGTTCCCCAGGTCGGCAAATTGAAAACGCGATGTCGATATGTTATTCTGGCCGCCGGAGGGACCGACCGGATGGACGAACAGGCGCTCAAAGAGCTTCTCCTCAGGGAGAACCCCGAATTCCGCCGGGCCCACGACGACCACCAGGCCTGCGAAAAGGCCCTGGACGCGATCCGGGCCAAGGCCTACCTCTCGCCGGCCGAGGCCGACGAGGAGCGGGAGCTCAAGAAGAAAAAGCTGGCCCTCAAGGACCGGATGTACCGGCTGATGTCGGACCGCCTCCGGACGACATAAGGACCTCCATGACCGCGACCAAGTCCCGCAAGCCCCGTCTCGCGCTCGTCGGCTCCGACTCTCTCAAGGGCAAGGAGATCCTGTCCGTCTTCGCCGCGGCCAAGTTCCCCGTCGCCTCCTTCGAGCTCTTCGACCCCGACGTCGAGGAGGAGTTCGCCAAGCTCGGCCAGTTCCGCGACGAGGCCAAGGTCGTGCACAGTCTGACCCCGGCCGCCCTCGAGGGCCTCGACCTCGTCTTCCTGGCCGCGGACGAGAAGACCAACCGCCGCTACGGGCGCCTGGCGGCCGAAAAGGACTACCGGGCCCTGGACCTGGGCGAGACCTTCAACGCCGATCCCAAGGTCCCCGTCGTCGTCGCCGGCGTCAACGACGCCGCGGCGCTCAAGGACAAGCCGGCCCTGGTGGCCAACCCGAACCCGGCCACGATCGTCCTGGCGCATCTCCTGTCGACCCTGCGGAAGGGATTCGGCGTCACCCGGGCGGTGGCCACGGTCCTCGAGCCCGTCTCGGCCTTCGCCGAGGAGGGCATCCAGGAGCTGGCCGAACAGAGCTACGCCCTGCTCGGCAGCTCGGCCATGAGCAAGCGGATCTTCCCGGACCAAGTCGCTTTCAACCTGCTCGCGCGAACCGGCAAGTCCGAGCGGAACGGCTTCTCGGCCCTCGAGAACCGGGTCGCCTCCGAGGTCCGGCGGGTCCTCGGACCGGAGGACGTCCCGCTGTCGCTCTCGATCATCCTGGCCCCGGTCTTCCACACCTACTCGATCATGGCCCACGTCGAGCTCGGGCGCGACGTCCCGCTCGCCGAGGTCGAGGCCGCGCTCAAGACGAATGAGCGATTCCGCCTGCCGGCCGCCGCCGACGCGCCCCTGTTCTCGCCGGCGACGGTCGCCGGGAAGGACCGGATCCACATCGGGCAGGTCAAGAAGGACCCCACCCTCGCCCGGAGCTACTGGATCTGGGCCATCGCCGACAACCTGACCGTGGGCTCGGCCCTCAACGCCCACGGCATCGCCCGGGCCCTCTTCGGGGACGCCCGGCGGGAGACGTGAGGGCCAGCCGGAACGGAGGAGCTCGTCCCATGATCCTGGGCATGACCGGATTCGCCGAACGGAATTTCGCCTCGCCGACCCTGCGCCTGAAGATCGGCGTCAAGACCCTCAATAACCGCTATTTCGACTGGTCCTACAAGGGCGCCCCGCTCGGCGAGGCCGAGAGCCGCATCCGGGCCCTCTGCCAGAAGCGGGTCAGGCGCGGGCGGATAGAGGTCTTCGTCGATTTGGTCTCGCTCAGCCCCGAGAGCTGGAATTTCACCCTCAACGAGGGCTTGCTCGAGAAGATCATGGTCTCGCTCGACCGCGTCTCGCGCCGCACGGGCCGGCGCTTCGAGATCTCTCTCGACAGCTTGTTCCGCGTGCCCCAGCTCGTCGAGGTCGACCGCAAGGCGCTCGGGCCGAAGGAGGCCGCCTTCCTCGAGAAATGCTTCGCCCGGACCCTCGACGACGTCCTCGTCCTCCGGCGCCGGGAGGGCCAGGAGACGGCCCGCCTGCTCCGCATCCACTTGGCCGCCGTTCGCCGCTTCGTCCGCAAGGCCGAGGCCATGTTCAAGCGCCAGCCGGCCATGTTCAAGGCCAGGATCAAGAAGCGGCTGGCCGACTTCAACGGCGGGACCCCGGTCCCGGAAGGCAAGCTGGCCGAAGAGGCCTCGATGATGGCCCAGCGCTACGACCTGGCCGAGGAGATCGGCCGGCTCAAAACCCACCTCGACACGTTCGAGGCCCTGCTCGGGCCCAAGGCCGGCGAGCCCGTCGGGCGCCAGCTCGATTTCCTGGCCCAGGAGCTCAACCGCGAGGCCAACACCCTGGCCTCGAAATCCCAGGACGTCCGCATCACCCGGGAGTGCCTGGCCATCAAGAACGAGCTCGAGAGCATCCGCCAGCACGTCCAGAACATCGAGTAGGGGAGGGGAGCGCATGATCTTCGTCGTCACGGGGCCTTCGGGCTGCGGCAAGTCGACCCTCATCCGCGAGGTCATGCGGCGCCTCGGCGACCTCGAGTTCTCGGTCTCTCACACGACGCGCCCGCCCCGGCCCTCCGAAAAGGACGGCGTCGACTACCACTTCGTCACGGAGAAGGCGTTCGGGCGCATGGTCCGGTCCGAGCGCTTCCTCGAGCACGCCAACGTCCACGGTCATCTCTACGGCACCTCGCTCGCCGAGGTGGCCAAGAAGGGGCGGCGTCGCGACCTGGTGCTCGACATCGACGTCCAGGGCGCGAGGCAGGTCCGCCGCCGCGTCCCGGGGGCCGTCCATATCTTCGTCATGCCGCCCGTCGCCGCCGAGCTCCGCCGCCGCCTGGTCAAACGCCGCGAGGACGCGCCCGCCGCGGTCGAGCGCCGGCTGGCGAACGCCCGGGCCGAGGTCCGGGCCTGGAGAGAGTTCGACTTCGTCGTCGTCAACGACGATCTCGCGACCGCCGCGGCCGAGCTCGAAGCGGTCGTCGTCGCCGCCCGCCGCCGGACCGCCGCCATGGCCCCCGTCGTCAAGCCCATCCTCGAGAGCTTCAAGAAAGGCCGGCCGTGACCGCGAAGAGGAAGATCGCCCTGGGCGTCGCCTCGTCGATCGGCATCTATAAGGCCTGCGAGGTCGTCCGCGGCTTCCAGAAGAACGGCGTCGAGGTCCAGGTGGTCATGACCCCGAACGCCGCCCGCCTGATCTCGCCCCTGCTCTTCAGCAGCCTCTCCGGGACGAAGACGATCGTCGACCTCTTCGAGGAGCCGGAGACCCGCCGGATCGAGCACATCGGCCTGGCCAAGGAGATCGCGCTCCTCTGCGTCGCCCCGGCCACGGCCAACGTCATCGGCAAGTTCGCCACGGGCGTCGCCGACGACTTCCTGTCGACGCTCTTCCTGGCCGCGTCGGCGCCGGTCCTCATCGCCCCGGCCATGAACGAGGCCATGTACCTCGATCCGAAGACCCAGGCCAACATGGCCCGCCTCAGGGCCCTGGGCGCCGAGTTCGTCGAGGCGGAGAAGGGCTATCTCGCCTGCGGCGACACCGGCTGGGGCCGGCTGGCCGAGCCGGAGACCGTCGTCAAGGAGGGCCTGCGGATCCTGGGCCGGAGCGCCAGCCTGAAGGGGAGGACCGTGCTCGTCACGGCCGGCCCGACCCGCGAACACCTCGACCCCGTCCGGTTCCTGTCCAATCCCTCGTCGGGGAAGATGGGCTACGAGCTGGCCCGCGAGGCGGTCGCGCGCGGAGCGAAAACCATTCTGGTCTCCGGCCCAACCTCGCTCATCCCCCCGGCCGGGGCCAAGACGGAGAAGGTCCGGACCGCCGACGAGATGCGCGCGGCCTGCCTCAAGGCCTTCCCCAAGGCGGACGTCGTCGTCATGGCCGCGGCCGTGTCGGACTTCCGATTCAAGGAGACGAAGGCGAAGAAGGCCGCGAAAAGCGAGATCGGGACGACTCTCGCGGTCGAGCGGACCCCGGACATCCTGGCTTTCCTCGGGGCGAAGAAAAAGCCCGGCCAGCTCCTGGTCGGCTTCGCCGCGGAGACGCACGACGTCACCGCCCGGGCCCGGAAGAAGATGGCCG
>JBFYNT010000343.1:0-2613 GCA_041304225.1 Candidatus Aminicenantota bacterium | reverse complement strand
TTCCGTCTGAAGAAGCCCGACGCCAACAGCTGGGCGAGCAGGGGTTCGGCCGCTTTGGCCCCGGGGGCATCGCCGAGAACGATGCGCGCCTCCGGGGCCCGAACGGCGGGCCCGTCCTCTCTTCCGCGGCCCGCCGCCCCGGCCGCGGCGGCAAGCAGTAGAACGGCCGCCGCGACGAGGACGGTGCGCCCCCCGGGCTCCCTCATCGGCCCTTTCCCCACGGTCACCCCCTCCGTGACGGAGAAGCCTTACATCGGTTCTTTAACGATCTGCTTGGTGATCAGGATGTGCTGTCTCTTGACCTTCCAGTTCAGGGTCTGTTTCTTGAGCTTGAGGAACGCGGCCGTGTCCTTTTGGCAGCCGTGCGTCCGGAGCAGGGCCTCGAAAACCACGGCCCGCTCGAAACGGGCCAGAAAATCGTGGAGGCTGAGCTCGGGCGGATCGCCGCAGTACCTGATGTAGAAGCTGTAGGCGGCGTGGTCGAAATGCCGCTGCAGCTTGGCCTCCCTGAGGGCTTGGCCGCCGAATCCCACGTCCGCGGACGGGGCTTTCTCGGGATTCCTCATCGCCAGCGCTCCTGTCTTGACTGCTTTCTTCCGGATGCTTGATCTGCTTCTGGACCTGTCCACAAAATGGGACTGGGCCGGAGGATTGTCAATGGACATGCGCATGATTGCGCATCACCGTCCATGATGTCATATGATGTCCGATGTCCCGATGTAAAGCTTATTGACGACCGGCGCGATCCCGGCGAAGTGGCAGGAGGCACCCAGCCCGAAGCTAGTTCTTCTTTATCAGCGATATCCGCAGCTTGTTGGCGGTCCCGGCCAGGATCGTTACCGTCCCCGCCGCCGGCTCATAGCCGGGCTTCCCGGCCTTCCAGAGGCACGCCCCCGCGCGGACGTGTTTGGCCGTGACCGGAGACACCCCCAGGTCAAGCCAGGATCCGGCTCCAGGCTTGGGCGTTCCCAACGAGACCGTCGCTCCCGGCGGTTCCGTTTCGACGAGGAGGCTCCCGCACAAGACGGCCAGGAGCCGATTCAATTCTGGGTCTCCGGGCATGTACCTTTCGGCGCGGATCGCCAGGCCGAAGGCGTCTTCGATGTTTCGCGCTTGAAGGAGCGCCTCGATCTTCGGGAGGGCCACCTCTTCCGCCCAACGGGTCTTGGCGTGGTGCCAGGCGAACCGGGCGGAGGTCGCGATGCCTGCGAGGGCCACGACCGCCAGGGCGGCGATCAGGCGCTTGTTCCTTCGCGGCAGGATGGGTAGGGCCTTCGCATGCCCCCGGCCCTGGGGCGGAGCGACCGCCGGGGCGGGCCTGTTGAGCCTCTCCTCGAGCCAGGCGTCGAGCTCGTCCGCATAGGCGAAGACGCGGGACTTGGGGGAGTTGTCCAAGCGGTGGATGGGCAGGCCGTGCCCGCGCTCCCAGAGCTGGCAGGTGCGGACATTGCGGCGGAGATAGGCGGAGATCTCCTTCCAGGATTCGAGAACACTACGTCTTTCCATCCCCGTCGTTCAGTTTTGACTTAGCTGACCTTCGTGACCTGTCCTGATTCTGGGACGAACGCCCGAAGATGTCAAGCCCGATTCAGGCCAGGAGCGCCCGGAGCTTGCCGAGGGTTTCCTCGACGGTCGCCTCGGGCAGGGAAGCTACGGGCTCGGCCCGCAGGGCGCGCCAGTCGAAGCATTCGGCCTGGTCGGCCAGCAGGACGCCCCGGACCGGGAGATCCGGGGGGAGGATGACTTCGAAGGGATAGCCCTTGGCTTCGGTGACGACGGGGCAGAGGATGGCCAATCCGGTCCGGGCGTTGTAGGCTTGGGGCGAGAGGACGACGGCGGGGCGCCGGCCGTCCTGCGCGCGGCCCGATCGAGGCGCGAAGGAGACGAGGACGAGGTCGCCGCGCGCCGGGACATAGAAGACCGGCTTCATAGGTTCTCCGTCTCCCATGCGGGGTGGAGGTTGTCATCGGTCACTTTGTCGAGAAGCGCCGCGAGGTCCCAGGACCGCTCTCTGTCGGACCGGATGACCAGGGCGCCTTCGTCGAGCGTTATCTCGACCGGCGCGCCCTCCTCCCAATCCAGCTCTTCGGCGAAGGACTTGGGGATGCGGACGGCCAGGCTGTTGCCCCATTTCTGGATACGGGTTTTCATCTGAGTACCAAATGTATATACAAAGAATATACATTGATGATCCCGGGTTGTCAAGTATTCGAGAAAGGCGGTGCCGGGTATGGTCAGCGCTTTCTTGTTCCCAGATCGGATCTCGCCTCCGCCAGGCGGCAAAGCGAGGTCCCCCCGCAAGATCTGAGAACGGGACCGCGTCCCCGATCTACTTCTTGAGGGCTTTCGCGATCTCCGCCAGGCCGACGCCGAAGACCCGGCGGGCGATCGCGTCGAGCGCTTTCTCCGGCCCCGCGAAGTGCATGGTCGTATGGACGTGGGTCAGCGTCCCGCCGGGCTCCAACGCCGCGGCCGGCGAGGACGACTCGAGCTCGTAGAACGGGCCGAGGGGCTTGGCCCCCGGCGCGGCCGGCCCGTCGTTGTAGCTGTTGACGACGTCCCCGGCGAAGGGCTTCTCCTGGATCTCCCACATCGAGTTGACGTAGTCCTTCG
>JBFYNT010000342.1:0-2483 GCA_041304225.1 Candidatus Aminicenantota bacterium | reverse complement strand
CCGGCGAGGCCGGCCCGGCGGCGGCGAGCGCCAGGACGATCAGCGTGACGGCTGTCTTTCTCATGTCTCTACTCCTTGCCGGAATGCCCGGGGTTCCGGATCCCCTCGACGATGAAGCGCGTCAGTCTCCCGGCCGCGGCCGGCGAGAGAGGCGCGTCGCCTTCCCAGAAGCGCATGTGCGTGTACCCTTGGAGGACGGCCTCGATGAAGCTGGCGGCCTGGCGGGTGTCCATGCGCCGGAACTCCCCCGAGGCGATACCCTCCTCCAGGATCCGGGCCCCGAGGCCGACCAGGCGCTCCCGCTTCTCCTTGAGCATGGCCAGCATCTTGCGGTCGCCGGGCGACGCGATGCCCGTCCTGCCCTGGGAGTGGGCGAAGACCCGCATGAGCTTGAACATGGCCTTGTCCATCCACAGGACGCGGTTGAAGTGCCGCATGTCCTCGTTGTTGCGGAGGATGGCTTCGACGGCCCGGCCGAGCTTCTCGGCGGCTCTCCCGGGGCCGCCGGCGATCGCGGCGATCCTTTTCTCGATGGCCTCGAACGACAGGGCCAGGATCTCGGCCAGGAGCTCGCCCTTGCCCGCGACGTACTTGTAGACGGTGGCCTTGGACAGCTGGGCCTCGCGGGCCACGTCGTCCATTTTCAGGGCGCTGTAGCCCTTGCTCAGGATGACGCGCTCGGCGGCGTGGAGGACGGTCTCCCGGTAGCCCTCCCGGCGCCGGAGCTCGCGTTCACGGCGAACGTCGGTCTTTTTCATGGGATTGAACTCTTGAGTTTAATAAATGAACTTAGCGGTTTATTTCTTGAACCTTACGGTTCAGACATCCTACGCCTCCGGGGCCCGTTTGTCAAGGGCCGCGGACCGCGGTAGAATGGGATCGCTCTCCCGATGATACGAACGCGGACGGACAAAGGTTCATCCCGGCGCCTCCCGGCCCGCCTGGGGGCCGGCCTGCTCCTGGCCGCCCTCCTGCCGGGCCCCGCCCGGCCGGGGCCGCAGAGGGACGCCGACTGGTGGGAGGTCCGCCTGTCCGTCGCCGTGCAAGGGACATACAGCCTCAGGGGGGAAGGCGTCCCCCTTTCCGGCGAATACTCGGGCCGGCTCCTGTGGGAAGGGCGCTTGGAGCCGGACGGGTACGACTTCATCCTCGTCCACCTCAGGTCAGAAGTCCTGGAGTGGAGCCATCGGGAGAAAGCCGTCGAGGACGGGGCGGAGAGCGTCCTCGAGGCCCCGGAGACGGTCCGGCCGGCCCTGCGCCTGAACTATGTCCTGAGAGAGCACGGCGAGGTCACCTTCGACTTCGATATCGAGGGGACGTCGGCCCCGCTCCACGGGCGCACGATCGAGATCCCCCTGGAGATGCCGCGCTCCGCGAGACCCCCCGGGATCACGCCGGGCTACCGCGACTACGTCCTGAGCGGTTCGAACCGCGTCGTCCTCCCGGCGTCGGACCTCAAGCGGCGTAGGCCCCAGCGGACGTTCGCCTGGACTTGGCGCCGCGTGGACAGTCTGGGCAAGGGGCCCCGGGCCTTCGTGGCGATCCAGGGCCATTCGGCCGAGGCGGTCGTCGCCCTCACCCGCCGCTGATCACCGCGATCGAAACCCTTTTCAGGCCCGGGGGTGGAACCTGTCGTAGACCCGGCGGAGGCGCTCCCGGCTCACATGCGTGTAGATCTGGGTCGTCGTGATCCGGCTGTGGCCCAGCATGAGCTGGACCGACCGGAGGTCGGCCCCGCGCTCGAGGAGATGGGTGGCGAACGAGTGGCGGAGGACGTGGGGCGTGATCCGGGCCGGATCGAGGCCCGCCTTGGGCGCGTGCCGGCGCAGGAGCTTCCAGAGCCCCTGGCGGGTGAAGGCCCGGCCCCGGCGCGAGAGGAAGAGCTCCTCGCGCCCGCCGTCCGGGTCGAGCCCGGCCCGGACCTCGGCCAGGTAGCGCCCGATCGCGTCGCAGGCCGCGCGCCCGAGGGGCACGATCCGCTCCTTGCCTCCCTTGCCGCGGCAGACGAGAAAGCCGTCGTCCCTGTTGATCTCGGCCAGCCTCAGCGCGGCCAGCTCGGAGACCCGGAGCCCGGAGCCGTAGAGGACCTCGAGCATGGCCCGGTCCCTGACGCCGTGGGCCTTGGCGAGGTCTGGCGCCCTTAGGAGCGCCTCGACCTCGTCGACCGTCAGGAACTTGGGCAGGGTCAGCCAGGTCGAGGGCGTCGTCAGCCGCGAAGAGGGGTCCTTGGCGAGAAAGCCGCTGAGGACCGAGAACCGGAAGAAGGAGCGGAGGGCGGAAACGAGGCGGGCCTGGGAGCGGGCCCCGAGGCCGGCGCCGCTCTCGCCCCGGACGAAGGCGACCAGGGTCTCCTCCGACAGGCGGCCCCAGGGGACCTTGCCCGCTTTGAGGAAGGCGACGAGCTTGCGTATGTCGCGCCCGTAGGCCGCGACGGTGTTCCGGGCCAGGCCTTTCTCCACGGCCAGGTATTCGAGGAACAGCCG
>JBFYNT010000341.1:0-8461 GCA_041304225.1 Candidatus Aminicenantota bacterium | reverse complement strand
GTAGTCGACGACGGTATAGTCGGCGGAGAGCCGTTGGCCGCTGGGATTGCCCTCCCAGTCGATGGGGATGTTCTCGCCGACCCAGGTCGGACCTTGGGCCGCCGACGTCACGGCGCGGATGGACGGCGTCCTCAATAGGTCCTCACGGAAGGCGTCGAAGCGCGGCCTCAGTCCGGGATTGTTGAGCACGATGACGACGTCCTCCCGGTCCAGCCCGATGTCCATCGTTTGGATGTGCTTGAGCTGGCGGGCGGCCGCCAGCGTGCATGTGATCAGTCCGACGGAGATGGCGAACTGAAAGACGATCAAAGCCCTGCGGACCGAAGAACCGCGTCCCCCGGGACCGGGCCGCTTCCTGACGAGGGCGTCGATCGAAGAGAACGAGGACAGGAAAAAGGCCGGATAGCTGCCCGCCAGCGTCCCGGTCGCCGCGACGATGAGAATGAGCGCCAGGAAGAGGGGAAGCCCGGCTCCCGAGAGGAGCGTCAGCGACTTCCCCGCGAAACGGTTGAACTGGGGGAGGGCGGTCTCGGCCAAGGCCAAGGCCAGGGCCATGGCCAGGGCGCTGGTCAGGAACGCCTCTCCGAGGAACTGCCGCACGAGCTGGGGCCGCCGGGCTCCGACGACCTTGCGGATGCCGACCTCCTTGGCCCGTTGGGCCGACCGGGCCGTGGCCAGGTTCATGAAGTTCACACAGGCCATGACCAGGATGAAGACCGCGACGAGCGAAAAGAAGAGGAGCCGCTGACGCCCGGTCGCGCGGCCGGTTTCGTTGAGGCGGACGTCGGTCAGGGGCTGCAGGACCGGCACGTAGGTGGCCGTCGGGCTCACGTGCCTTTGATAGATGTCCGCGATCTTGCCCGTGAAGGTCCCCGCAGCCGCGCCCGGCCGGAGGAGGATGTACGTGGGGCCCGTCCACTCCTCCCAGCGGGCCAGCCGGTCCTCGCCGAGATGCTCGACGCGGGCCAGGAGGTCGAATTGGATGTGGGAGTTGGGCGGGACGTCGGCGACGACTCCGGCGACCCTGAAATCGGAAGCGAATTGATCGAGGTGGAGGATGCGGCCCAACGGATCGGCCTCGTCGAAATATTTGCGCGCGGCGCTCGCCGTGACAACGATCGAGCTCTTGTCGGCCAGGGCGGTGGCCGGGTCTCCTTCGAGGAAGGGGAACGAGAACATCCTCAGGAAGCCCGGATCCACCAGGCAGATCCGGTCCTCCTCGAAGGCCTTGTCCCCGGACCGGACGAGTGACGACGCGAAGGGCCAGACGCGGGAGGCTTCCTCGACTTCCGGGTATTCCTCCTTGAGGGCGGGCGCGAGGGCATAGGTCGGGCTGGGGATGAGGTCGCCGCCGGTGACCTTGTTGAGCACCCTGAAGATCCGGTCCTTCTTCTCGTGGAAGCGGTCGAAGCTCAATTCGTCGGCGACCCAGAGCCCGATGAGCAGGAAGCCGGCGAGGCCGATGGCCAGGCCTGCGATGTTGATGAAGGAATAGCCCTTCTGGCGGCGGATGTGCCGGAGCGCGATCTTCAGGTGATTTTTCATCATCATTGCGGCCTCCACCGCGGAAAGTTGCAGTATTCATGCCAATCGGGATCTCTTTTGAAAGCGATCCGGGGCCGGCCCGCACCCCGAGGGGGGCCGAGAATGCAACGATCGGCCGGGCCGGTCTTGTTCGCCCTCGCGACACGCCATGTCCGCATCCGGACATCCGAGAGGCGAGACGGGCCGCCGCGCCGTCAGGGCTTGAAGCGGAGGATGAAGACGGTCGGCTAGCCGGGCTTGGAGGCCGCGCTGATCGAGCCGTCGGCGTTGAGCTAGGTGTTCTGGATCCGATAGATCATGTCAACATGGGTATGATAGGCGTCGTAGAAGACAACGCCCTTGTTATAACTGGAGGGCTGCACTCGGACGAAAGGTTTCGCGGCCTGCCCGGAACCGCCGGTCATTCGTAGCGCAAGGTGTCGACGGGATTGGCGGCGGCCGCCCGGACGGCCCGGAAGGCGACGGAGAGGACGGCAATGGCCAATACCGCCGCCCCCGTGGCGACGAACATCAACGGAGGAATGGTGACGCGGAAGGCGAAGTCCCTCAGCCATCCCTGGGCCAGAAGGAACGCCGGCGGCGAGGCGACCGCCGCCGCGATCCCCACGAGGACGACGACCTCCCGGGAGAGGAGCCCGGTCAGGCTCGCCGGCGAGGCGCCGAAGGTCTTCCTGATCCCGATCTCCCGCATCCTCTGCTCGGCCGCGAAGGAGACGAGGCCGTAGAGCCCCAGGCAGGCGACCAGGACGGCCAAGGCCGAAAAGGCCGAGAAGACCCTTCCGGCCCTGCGCTCGGACTCGTACAAGGCCCCGAAATCCGCTTCGAGGAACGAATACTTGAAGGGCTGGCCGCCGGTGTGCTTCTTCCACGTCCTCTCGATGAGCGCGAGCGTCTGCGGCAATCCTTCCCCCCTGACCTTGACCGATGTCAGCCGCCAGTCCGAAGGGGAGAGGGGCCGCAGGATCATCGGCTTGATCCTTTCATGGAGGGAGGCGATATGAAAATCCTCGAGGACGCCGATGATGGTCACGAACTCGCCCTCTTTCGCCCCGCCGAAGCCCTTGTGGAAGCGCTTTCCGACGGGCTCCCGCAGGCCGAGCTCCCGGGCGGCCGTCTCGTTGATGACCACGGCCGACGTCGCGTCGGTGGGGATGTCCCGCGAGAAAAAGCGGCCCGCCGCGAGCTTGAGGCCGAGGAGGCCGGCGAACCTGTCGTCCACATACGTCATCCTCAAGGTCCTCTCGTCCGTGGCGAGGGACCCTTCGAGTACATGTCCGGTGTCGTCGAAATGGCGTCCGGGCAGGGACTCGCTCCTCGAGACCTTCAATATTTCCGGGCGGGCCAGAAGCTCGTTCTCGAAGGCGTCCGCGGCGGGCCCTAGCGCGTTGGCCCTGCTGATCACGACCACGTGGTCCTTGTCGAATCCCAGGTCCCGGTTCCTGAGGAAATCCATCTGGCGGGCAATGACCCCTGTGCCGAAGAGGACGGAGAAGCCGACGGCGAACTGGACGAGGACGAGGCCCCGCCGGAGATAGGCATGTCCCTTGCCCCTGGCCGCGAGCCGGCCCTTGATCGTCGTTTGGGGCGCGAACGATGACAGGAAGAGGGCGGGATAGCTGCCGGAGGCGAGGCCGACGGCGAGAGCGACGCCCGCCAGCAGGAACGGGAATCCCCCTCTCATCATGTCCCCGAAGACGAGCGGCCTCTGGGCCAGGCGGCCGAAGGCGGGGAGGACGAGGGCGATAATCCCCAGGGCCAGCACCAGGGCGATCGCGCTCACGAGCAGCGACTCGCCCAGGAACTGGACGACGAGCTGCCCTTTCCCCGACCCGAGGACCTTGCGGACGCCGACTTCGCGGGAACGGTGGGCGAAGCGGGCCGTGGCCAGGTTCATGAAGTTGATGCCGGCGATGAGGAGGATGAAGAGAGCGACCGCCGAGAGCATCTTCAGCTGGGCCTTGTTCCCTTTGAGGCTGAGGGTGTCGTTGACGGAGGCGTCGAGGTGGATCGCCGTGAGAGGCTCGAGCCGAAAGCCGAACCGGCGGTCGCCCGAGGCGTAATAGTCCTCGTAGCGCTTTCCCGTGTCCGCGAAAAACTGGGGGCCGAAATGGCGCCGGGTGAAGTCGGGGAGCTTGGCCTCAAAGGCCGCGCCCTCGGTTCCCTCCCGGAGCAGGACGTACGTGAAATAGGTATTCTGGGTCCAGCGGGTCCCGGCGCTCGACGAAGTCCCGGCGAGCGCGGCCATCATATCGAACTGGAGATGCGAGTTTGGCGGCGGGTCTTCGATGACCCCCGTCACCTTGAAATCCCGCCTGATGTCTCCGAAGGTCATTGTTTCGCCGACCGGGTCGTCGTGGCCGAAGTATCTTTCTGCGACGGTCCTGGAGAGGACGATCGTCCAGGGGTCTTCGAGGGCCTTAACGGGGTCCCCGAAAATGAACGGGTAGGAGAAGATCCTGAAGAAGGAGGCGTCGGCGAATTTGACGCCGCTTTCGAGGAACGATTTGCCGCGGGCGGAGATCAGAATTTCCCTTGGCCAGGCGCTGTAGCGCGCCGCATCCTCAACTTCCGGGAAGTCCTGGATGAGGGCCTTGGCCAGCGGGGGAGGGCTCCAGGCCCCGAGGAAATCTCCTTCGTCGTCGCGCATGTCCGCGTTGACCCTGAAGATCCTGGCCGATCTTTCGTGGAAACGGTCGTAGCCCGATTCGTGGACGACGTAGAGCCCGATCAGGACGCTGCAGGCCATCCCGACGGCCAGGCCGGCGACGTTGATGAACGAGAAGGCCTTTTGCCGCCTCATGATCCGAAAGGCGATGGTCAGATAGTTTCTGAACATGGTCAAGCTCCAGGAAACAGAATGCCAAACGAACGAAGGGAGCGACCTCAGGACGAAGAGACGGTACCAGAGGCGGGCCCGGCTGGGGCCCAGCTCTTCGACCCGGCGCTCGAATTCCTCGTGGATATCGCCGGCGATGGCCGCCGCGTCCCCGCGGTTAGCCGTTTTCTCGAGGAAGCGCTCGGAGAGCCGGGGCGGGCGTGGCGGGGCGCTCGGTTCCATGTCGTTCAGCTCTTTTCCAGGGCCAGGACGGAGTCTTTGTCCCACAGCGTGGCCTTCAATTCGAAAGCGGCCCTCAGCGCGGCGACCCCGGACGGCGTGATCCGATAGTAATTCTTGCTGCGCCCGCCGCGCCTGGGACTGGGATCGGCGACTGTTTTACGGGCATAGCCGAGCCTCTCCAGCTTGGCCAGGGCGCTGTACAGGGTTCCATAAGGGTGGCGGCGGCCCGTTTTCCGGATGAGGTGGTCGCGGATCGTGACGCCGTAAGCGTCATCCTTGAGTCTCCATACGGCCCAGAGGACCATTTCCTCGGTCAAGTTGAGGTCTTTCATCGCTCTCTCTCACCCATATATACGAAATTCCGGAGAAATGGTTGCCGGATAAATGGCGCCGGGCCCCGGGGGCGGCGAGGGGAGATCTCTTCCGCCGCGCCGTCAGTGCTTGAAGCGGAGAGTGAAGACGGTCTCCCGGCCGGGCTTGGAGGCCGCGCTGATCGAGCCGCCGTGGAGGCGCATGATCTGCCGCGACAGGCTGAGTCCGATGCCCGAGCCGCCCTCCTTGGTCGAGAAGAAAGGGACGAAGATCTTATCCAGGTTCTCCGGAAGGATGCCCCGGCCGTTGTCGCGGACCTGGATGACCGGCCGGCCGCGCTCGTCGAGGCTGGCGGCGAGCTCGACGCGCGGCCGGTCCAAACCGCGGACGGCCTCGCAGGCGTTGAGAACGAGGTTGATGATGACTTGCTCGAGGAGCGCGGGATCGGCCAGGACCTCGAGCCGGGCGGGACTCGAGGCGCTCTCCAGCCGGACGCCGCATTCGTCGAGCCGGGGCCGGAGGAGCTGGGCGACCTGGGCGAAGAGGTCGACGGCCGGAAAGAACTTGAGGTCGGGCTTGGGCACCCGGGCCAGGTTGCGGTAGCCGTCGACAAAGTGGAGAAGGCCTTCGCTCCGCCGCTGGATCGTCTTCAGGGCGCCGCGGATATCGGCCAGGCTCTCCGGCCCGGACGAGGCGCAGTCCTTGTCGATCAGGCCCTCGACCGTGGCCGCCAGGGAGGAGATGGGGGTCATGGAATTCATGATCTCGTGGGTCAGGACGCGGGTAAGCTTCTGCCAGGCCTCGATCTCCCGCTCCTCGAGCTCGCCGCGGATGTCCTGGACCGAGACCAGTGTCAGGTCCCGGCCCCGTTGCTTGAACGCGGCGGCGTGGAGCAGCAGATGGAGCTGGTCGTCCTCGGCCTCGACCTTGACCAGCTCGCGGTCGCGCGGCTTGAGCCGAAGGAGCCTCTCCGCCAGGCCGGGGCAGGTCTCCTCGAAGTCCTTGATGTTCTTGAGGGGCGGGATCCTGAGGAGCCGCTGGGCGGCGTTGTTGAGGAGCTCTATCTCGCCGTCGGGCTGGAAGACGACGAGGCCGATCCCGACGTGCTGGACGACGGTCTGGAGATAGAGGGCCTGCTCTTCCTTGTCGGCCCGGGCGGCGCGGAAGGCCGCGATGACCCGGCCCAGCGCGGCGTGGAGCTCATTAAAGGAGCCGCCGAGCCTCATGCTCCGGAACGTCTGGGAGAAGTCGTCGAAGCGCACCGAATCGAAGAACCGGGCCAGGTCCCTGTTGGTCCGGTCGACGGCCCGAAAGAGGCCGGCGAGCTGGACCGCGGCCGCCAAGCCAAGAAGGATGGCGGCGGCCGGGAGATTAGTCCGGAAAACGACAAAGAAGAACAGGCCGATCGTCGCGACGAGCAGCGCCGCGCGCAGGGAGACATCGACCCGGAACTTCCTATAGACCATGCTTCTCCAGGCGGCGGTAGAGGGCGGCCCGCGAAAGGCCCAACTCGCGCGCGGCCTTGCTGACGTTCCCCCCGTGCTTGTTCAGGGTGCGCTCGACGTGCCGCCGTTCGAGGTCCCCAAGGCTGGTGGGCGCGCCGGTGGGGGCCTCGGCCGGGGCGCTCTCGTCATCTCGGAGCAGGAAATCGCCGGGCTCGAGGACGCCGGCATCGGACATGATGACGGCCCGCTCGACGGCGTGCTTAAGCTCGCGGACATTGCCCGGCCAGGCGTAGCCCCCGAGCTTGAGCAAGGCGGCCGGCCCGACCGTTTTGAGCGGGCGGCCGTACTTGTGGCAATAGGCGGAGAGGAAGTGCTCGACGAGCAGCGGGATGTCCTCGCGGTGTTCTCGGAGCGGCGGCATCCGGATCTCGATCGTGTTGATCCGGTAAAGGAGATCCTGGCGGAACCTGTTCTCGTCGACCATTTGGTGGACGGGCCTGTTGGTCGCGCAAATGAGCCGGACATCGATGGCCACCGGCCGGTTCGATCCGACCCGGACGATCTGACGGTTCTCCAGCGCCGTCAGGATCTTGGCTTGGAGCGGCAACGACAGATTGCCGATCTCGTCGAGGAAGAGCGTGCCTCCCGAGGCCGTCTCGAAGCGTCCGGCCCGGTCCTCGCGGGCGTCGGTGAAAGCCCCCTTGACATGGCCGAAGAGCTCGCTCTCGAAGAGCGTCTCCGGCACGGCGCTCATATCGACACCGACGAACGCTTCCCGATGGCGCTCGGAGCGGCGGTGGATCTCGCGGGCGGCCAACTCCTTGCCCGTTCCGTTCTCACCCAGGATGAGGATACTGGCGTCGGTCCGGGCGACCTTGTCGATGGTGGCGAAGACGTCGGTCATAGGCGCGCTCCGGCCCAGGAAATCGCGGAAGGGCCGATCGAGATCGGCGCTGAGGTGGCTCTGCCGCTGGCGGAGCGAACTGGCTTCGATCCGCGAGGCCCGCAGGTTGAGGGCGGCCGACAGAGTAGCCAGGAGCTTCTCGTTCTGCCAGGGCTTGAGGATGAAGTCGGTGGCCCCTTCCTTGATGGCCCGGACGGCCATGCCGACGTCGCCGTAGGCGGTGATGAGGATGACCACGGCCAGGGGGTCGGAGGCTAGGATCCGGCGCAGCCAGGCGAAACCCTCCTCGCCGCCCGTCGCTCCCTTGGCGAAGTTCATGTCGAGGAGGACGACGTCGTAGGTCTCATTCTTTATCAGGACGGGGATGCGGCCGGGGTCTTTTTCCGTGCGAACGAAGGAGACATGGCTCTTGAGCAGAAGGCGGGCCGCTTCAAGAATGTCCTCGTTGTCATCGACCACCAGGATCTTGCCGCTCTTGACGTCCATCGCCGGCTCCTTTCGGGGACTTTAATGTGCAAGTTCCATGCCCCGAGGGTACCCCTGTCGGTCCTGCGGTATTATACATCAAGTGTCCGATAACGAACGCTCTTTGTCATGAGGTCGGACACTTCGAAGGCCGGCACGAGGCCGAGCCTTGCGGCCAGGGACGCTCCGGCTTTGGCACGGTTCGTGCAATAAAGACCGGCGAATCATTCGAGCGCCGCCGCTCCAGGAGAACCGATATGGGCATGGACCGGAAGATCGAAAAGAAGAAGTGGCCGCCGCGCAAGATCGCCGCCGTGGCCGGCGCAGCCGTCTTCGTTCTCGTCGTCCTCTATCTCCTCCTGTTCCAGTTCAACGAGTCCACCTTGAACGTCGATACCGAGCGCATCACCGTCTCCACGGTGATCCGGGGGCCTTTCCTGGAGTTCGTCCCGCAGCAGGGCACGGTCATGCCCATTATGCGTTACTCCCTCGAAACGACCGAGGGCGGACGGGTGGACAAGCGCTTCCTCGAGGCCGGGGCCATGGTCAAGGCCGGCGATCCGATCGCCCAACTCGTCAATACCAATCTCCTCCTCGACATCATGTGGCGCGAAGCCGACTTCGTCCAGCAGAGCAACGCCCTGCGCCAGACGCGGCTGAACATGGAGCAGTACCGCCAGTCGCTCCGGCAGGCCTGGAACCAAGTCGAGAACGAGCTGGCCAAGCAGAAGA
>JBFYNT010000340.1:0-9043 GCA_041304225.1 Candidatus Aminicenantota bacterium | reverse complement strand
TCGCCGACAAGATGGACTCCATCGTCGGCGGCCTCGGCGTCGGGCTCCAGGTCAGCGGCTCGAGCGATCCCTTCGGCCTGCGACGCAACGCCCATGGCGTTTGCAAGGTCGTGCTCGACCGGAAGCTGCGTTTCTCGTTCCCGCTCCTTCTCGACCGCGTCCTGGCCATCTACGGCGACAAGCTGACGCTGGAGCGTCCGGCCGTCAAGGCCGCCTGCCTCGATTTCTTCGCCGGCCGCCTGCGTTTCATGCTGGAGAAGAAGGGCTTCCGCTACGACCTGGTCTCGGCCGCGCTCGGCCCGGGTCTCGACCGGATCGCCGACGTCCAGGCCCGGGTCGAGGCCCTGGCCTCGCTCGAGTCGAGCCCGCAGTTCGAGCCGTTCATCCTCATGGCCAAGCGCATCAACAACATCCTCAAGGGGATCCCGCCGGCCAAGGTCAACGCCGACCTCTTCGTCGAAAAGGAGGAGCGCGACCTTCACTCGACGCTCTCCATCGTCCGCGACAACGCCGAGCCGATGATCGCAAGGGGGGATTTCGTCCGGGCCCAGGGCATCGTCTTCAGGCTCCAGCCGGTCCTGAACACCTTCTTCGACAAGGTCATGGTCATGGCCGAGGAGAAGAAGATCCGCCAGAACCGCCTCGGGCTGCTGCAGTCTATCAACCGGCTGCTGCTCCAGATCGCGGACTACTCGCTCGTCGTGGTGGAAGGGGACCGGACGGCGAAACCCAGGGCTTCGCGCTAGGCGCCGAACTCGCCGGCCGGGCGGCCGCTCCCGGCCTCCGGTTCGACGTACTTCTGCTCGAGGGCGACGATCCGCGTCAACGACTGGGGGAGGTTCTGGCCCTTCTCCAGCCCGTAGGGATTCAACTGCACGCCCGCCTGGTATTTATAGCTCTTCCCGGCATTGAAGGTCGACCAGCGGACCCGGCCCTTAAGGACCAGGGGGGCTCTTTCCCCGGGAATGGAGATATGGAGGGTGATCCGGGACTTGAACTTCAGGGGTTTCTGGGTCAGGAAACGCACGCCGCCCCGGCTGAGGTCGAGGGCCGGGCAGAACTCCTCATCGATCCTGGCCTTGGGCGCGAAGAGCTTGTCCTTGCGGTAGGAGACCGTCGCTCCGGGGACCTTGAACCGCTGGCAGAGTCGCCTTTCAATCCCCTTCTCGGACATGGGATCCTCCGTTCGTCGAGCGGGCGTCTTTTCCGAAGATATAACAGACCCGGGGGGAAGTCAAATCGCCCGGCCTCACTCCTTCAGGATGACGGCCTTGGACGGCGGCAGGGAAATGGAGGCCCTGGCGGAGACTGACGATCCGCCGGAGGCCGTCCGGGAATAGGCGAAGGACAGGCTGCTGACCTTCTGATACGAGGCGGCGAACGGCGTCGGCGGCTTCTTGGACACCAGCTCCTTGATGGCCTTGTAGGCCAGGGCCAGGGCGTCGAGAACGCTGACCCCGTGGGCTATGGGATCTTCCTTCGGGGTCGGCATATAGGGTTTTTGGCCGGGCATCGACGGCCCGCCCAGGGGGAAGGTGAACGAGGTCGGCTTGGGGGCGATCTTGCGGCTCTTCAGGACGAGCTTGTTGTCGACGTAGAGCGAGATCTCGCCCTCCTGGACGGGCTTGAGCGCCAGTCCAGGGCTCGGGCGGGCGTCTTCGCCCGGCCGCGGCAGGGACGGCGAGGCCGCGGCCAGGTCGGCGATGTCGACGCGGACCCGGATGGCTCTCCGGCAGACGACGTCGCCGGCCTTGAGGTCGAGGACGAACTCGTAGGTGTCGGACCGGTCGAAGAGCCCGCGGAGCGGGATGGTCAGGATGTGGAAGCCCTTCGGCCAGTACCCGCCCTCGAGGATGTAGGGGCCGAGGGAGATCCTGTAGAAGGCGTCGTTGAGGAGCTCGAGGCCGACGTCGACCGAGCCCGGCAAGCCCGTCGCCGGAGTGCGGGCGTAGGACAGGAGATTGACATCGTAGACGAGGGGATAGACGCGCTTCCAGGTGGCCCAGAACGGGATGAAATCCCTAAGGGTGTGCTCGTCGAGGAAGCCGAAGTCCGGATCGTTGTCGCGGTAGGTCTCGAAATACTCCGCGGCCAGGTCCCGCTCCAGGGCCTTGTCGCCCAGCTTCTCGGCCAGGAAAGGCAGGATGAGGACGGCGATCTGCCGGTCCTCGCCCTCGAGCTTCTTGGATTCCCCGGACAGGAAATCGTAAGCGGCGCGGTAGTCGGGATCGCGGCCGAGGCGGGCCAGGAGCTCCGACCTCCAGTCGGCGCGCAGGACGGCCGCGAACGCCAGGAGGATCGCCAAGGCCGCCGCCGTCCTTTTAATCATTGTAGACGAACTCGAAGGTGATCTCGAGAAGGTCGCCCGGGAAATCCGCGGGCAGGGCGGGGAAGGGAAGAACGGCCCGGAGGGCGTCGAGGGCCGACCGGTCGAGGGCTTCGACGGTCGTGCCCTCGAGGATCTCGATCGAATCGAGCTCGCCCGTTCTCTTGATGACGACGATCATGCCGATCCTGGCCGGATCGGGCACCTCCACGACGGCCGGCAGGACCCAGTTGGCCTGGAGACGGTCGATGACCACCGAAGCCCACGGCAGGAGGTCGTAGTTCTTGATCGGAATGGAGATCCCGACCCTCTGCCCGCCTCCGGTGCCGCCGCTTCCGGTCGCTCCGCCTCTCCGGCCGCGGCCGGTCCCGTAACCGCCGACGCCGCCGCCGTAGGCCCCGCGGCTGTATTTGGAGAAGTCGGGCATCGGCGCCCCGCCGCCGAAACCCGGCGGTCCGGAGGGCGTGCCCGGAGGGGCCAGGGGGATGGTCAGGTCCGACTTGCCGCGGATGGCCAGGGATTCCCGAAACCTCGAAGACAGGGACGGGATGGCCGAGCCCGCGCCGGGAAGCGGGGGCGCGCCCCCGGGCGGACCGCCGCCTTCCGCTTCCTGGACGGCTTCCTCCCCGCCGCCGGCCGGCTCTTGGGGCTCGGCCTTCGGCGCGGGGAGCCCCGGGCCTCCGCCCGGTACGTCCGCGAGTCCCCGGCCGCCGACGACCTTGGGCAGGGACACAGAGAGGGGCGGCACGATGACGACGCTCTGCACCTCCTGCTTCCCGAAGGGGAGGATCTTGACGGTGAAACGGCCGTAATAGACGAGCAGGCCCAGGAGGGCGTGGACCATGACCGTGACCAGGACGCCCAAGGCCCGGTCGCGGCGCGGCCGGCCGTTCTTATGCGGTTCCGGCAAGATGTCTTCGAACATGTTCGGGTTGTCCTGGCAGGCTATTATAGTATAATCCCGGCCCACCCCGAATAGTTACATCCCCTTCCCCGCTGTCCGGGGAGCCGCTTTATCGGCCTTAGGGCGGTTCGGAGAACAGCCTCTCCCTCCCGGAAAAGTTCGAAGACGCCGTCCATCAAGCAGAATCCACATAATCCTCGCAATCAGGAATTCCCTCTCTCCGGCTTTGCTCGGGAATATCCTCTAGCTCCCCGGCCCCCCGGGAACCAGTTCGGTCGGTTCCCCCCGCTTCGCGGGTCCCCCCTCCACCACGGGGATCTGCGAGGATAATTCCCTCACCGCCTCGAGAGGGAATTCCCGGAATGGGAAAAGAGCCGGATCTATTATTGGATATTCATGAAGATCGTTGCTCTGAGTGCCAGCCCCGATTCTTAAGGGCGCTTCTCGGGATCCATGGCCGGGATCGGCTGCTTTCCTCGCCGCTGTTTATGGCCGACTCATGGCGCTCCTCGTCCATCGGAGAGCCCTTCGATACTAAGATCCGGCGGAGGAGGGGAGGAGGAGGAAGAGGAAGCCGAGGGCGTTGAGGAGGGCCAGGCGGAGGATCAGCGCGGGAACGCCGAAGAGCGGGATGATCAGGGCGGAGGCGAGAATGGCGCCGGCGAACGAGGCGACGAGGTCGACGCCGTACCCGAGGCCCGGATGCGGCGTGTCGCGGAGGACGAGCCTATTGGCGGAGACGAACAGGAAGCCGCTCAGGATCCCGAAGGCGGCGAGCAGGGCGAAGGAGCCGGCCTCTCCGCCGGCGCCCGACAAGGCGCCGTAGGTCGCGAGGAGCAGGAGGACGAAGCCGGCTTGGACGAGAGGCAGGTCGGCCCGTCCCGGCCTCTTCCTCCGGCGGCTCAGGACCGCGCCGCCGACGAGCCCGGCCATGAAAGAGGCCAGAAGCAGGGGGATCTTCCCGTAGACATAACCGAAGTTGGCCTGAAAGGCGATGAACACGGCCACCTCGACGACGATCGTCGTGAAGCCCATGACGGCGATGGGCACGAGGAACCGGGACGAGGAGCGCCTGAGCCCCCAGGCCAAGGCGACAAGGACGAGGGCCGCGACGGCCAGGGGAACGTCGAGGATCCAGAACGGCGCGACCCGCCCGGTCGCCTGGAGGAGGCGCGATCCGGGTCCGTCGAACTGGCTCGCCCAGAGAAGGGACTGGAAGTAGCAGCTCACCGGGACGAGGTCCCGATTGATCCGCGCTTCGGTCTCCGCGGCCTTCAAGGCCATGGACAGCCGGTCGATCCGCCCGGGTTCGAGTCGCGAGGGCAGCATGGCCGGGCTGACGAACGTCGTCACGAGACCGAGCCGGGAGAGCTTCTCCGAAAGGAACTCGGGATCGATGGAGAGCGGGCCGTCCGAGGCCAGGACGACGTGACTCGCTCCGGGGACGACGAGGATATCGGCGGGAAAGGCGTCCCGCAGCGTCAAGACGATGGAGGCCAGGAGCCGCGAGGCCGCCTTGCTGATGTAGTTCTCGGCGCCTGTCATGACGAAGCTGAAAACGCCGCCGGGCTCGAGCTTCTTCCGGACCTCGGCGAAGAACTCCCGCGTGTAATAGCGGTTGATCTGGGTGGTCGCCGGGTCCGGGAGGTCGAGCAGGACGGCATCGTATCGTTCGGATGCCCGCTCCAGGAAGGCCCTTCCGTCCCGGGTGAAGATGCGGACGCGCGGATCGTCCAGGGCCGTGAGCGCCGGGGCGGGCAGGTGCTTTCGGGCCAGCCGGATGACCGCGGGATCGAGCTCGACGCAATCCACGCGGACGCCGGGGTACTTCAGGACCTCCTCGACGCACCCGCTCGCCGTCCCCCCGATGAGCAGCACCCGGCGGATGCCGTCCCGCTGGAGCATGGCGAAATGGACCGCGTCCTCGGCCGCGCCGACGTCCGGGCGGCTGAAGACGGCCAGGCCGTTGTCGTAGAGGGTCACCTGTTCTTCGTTCCCCACGACGGTCAGCTTCCCGTAGGGCGTGTCCTCGGCGTCGACGAGATCGAGGGGCTTCCAGGCCGCCTTGAGGACGGTCCGGTCCGCGAGGGCGAGACCGGCCGAGACGAGGAGAGCCGCCGCGAGAAGGGGCTTCGCGCGCCCAGGTCTCAGGGCGACGAGAGCGAGGACGACCGCGGAGACGCCCACGATGGCCGCTCCCTGCCAGTTGGACAGCCGGGGGACGAGCAGGAAATGGACGGCCAGCCCGGCCGCCGCCGCCCCGGCCGATTCCAGGATGTAAACCAGCGGGACGTCCCCGCCGAGCAGGCCGGCGTTGAGGACGAACGCGTGCCCGAGCGGGAAGCTCAGCAAAAGGGCCAGGACGAGCGCGAAGCCCAAGGCCGGGAGAAGGCCGGTCGCTTCCGCCGGGAGGAGGCCCATGAGCTTATAGGAGAACCGCAGCAGCAAGAGGCCCAGGCCGAAGAGGATGACCGCCCCGCCGTAGAGCCCGGCCAGGCGCGCCGCGCCGTCGGCCGGCTTCCGCGCCGGCTTCACGAGGCTGCCGATCCCTCCCCACAGGAGCCAGGACCCGAGAACGAGACCGAAGGTGAGCTCGTTGCCGGTGAACTCCGCCGCGAACTCCCGGAGAAGGTAGATCTGAAAGGCGGAGGCCAGGAAGCCCAGGAGGAAGGCCGGCAGCCCGGACCTCAGGTCCAGAGGCCGGGGATAGGCGTCCCGCATTTTTCGCAGCTGCCCTTCCGGAGCCGGACGGCGTCGATGCTGTAGCCGGTCCGGGCAATGACCGTGGTCCCGCAGGCGGGACACAGGGTATCCTCGGCCTCGTGGCCAGGGACGTTCCCTATGTAGACGAACTTCATTCCTTCTTCGAGAGCCGCGCGCCGGGCCGTCTCGAGGGTGGACACCGGCGTGGGAGGCAGGTTCTTGACCAGGTACATCGGCTGGAAACGGGAGAAGTGGAGGGGAACTCCTTCGCCGGCCTCGTTCCGGACCCAACGGACCATCTCGCGGATCCGGTCCGGCTGGTCGTTGAGCGTCGGGATGACGAGGTAGACGATCTCCAGCCAGGCCTTGGACTTGGCCACGGCCTGTATGGTCCGGAGCACGGGCTCGAGGCTGCCCCGGACGTACGCCGTGTAGAAGTCCTCGGAGAAGCTCTTGAGATCGACCTTGACCGCGTCGACGACCGTGAGGAGCTCGGCCAGAGGCTCGGGATTGATGTGGCCGCCGGTCACGACGACGTTCCGGATCCCCTTGCGGCGGGCCCGGACGGCCGTGTCGAACATGTATTCGAAGAAGACCGTCGGCTCGGTGTAGGTGTAGGCGATCGAGGGACAGCCGGCGCCGGCGGCCCGGGCCGCCGCGGCCTCGGGCGAGAGATCGATGGATTCGACCTGCTCGGGCCGGGCCTGCGAGATCTCCCAGTTCTGGCAGAACTTGCAGTTGACGTTGCATCCCGCCGTGGCCAGCGACAGGGCCGAGGTCCCCGGCAGGACGTGGAAGAAGGGCTTCTTCTCGATGGGATCGATGTTGAGGCTGCAGACCTTGCCGTAGACGAGGGTGTAATAGGTCCCGCCGATGTTCTCCCGGACGCCGCAGTACCCCCGCTCCTTGTCGCCGAGCCGGCAGAGCCGGGGACAGAGCCGGCACTCGATCTCGCGGTCGGCGAGCTTCACGTAGTGTCGGGCCTCGACCCGCGAGAGCGCCGCGCCGGGCCCGAGCGCGGCCAGGCGGCCGCGGAGCGCCGGCCACCCGGCTCCGAGGACCGCTCCGGCCCCGGCGGCGCCGCGGAGGAAGGCCCGTCTGTTCACGCCACCGTCTCCTCGATCCGCTCGATCGACGCCGGGTCCGAACGGCCGAGCCCCATCCTCTCGGCCGTGGCCAGGTATCTCGGGGGGCGGCCCTCGGCCTCGAGGGTCGGCAGGCCGGCTTCCGCCCGGAGCCCTTCGATGATCGCTCCGCCGACGCTGTCGACGGCCACGGGATCGAGGCCGAAGACGAGCCCGCCGAACTTCGCCGCCCAGCGGGCGTGGAAGGAGGGGCCGCGGTGGAACTGGACGGTCAGGGCGTCGAGCACGGTCAGGCGATGTCGGTCCTTGACCGGCGGCGAGTCGAAGACCTCGGCGACGTAAGGGTCGCAGCCGGAATCATGGTACTTGTTGGGATTGTGGATGGCCCCGAAGTAATTCTTCATCCCCGCGGTGACGCCGGCCAGGCCGTGGTCCTTGAGGATGGCCAGGCTGATAGACGCCGTGATGGAACCGGACTGTATCCTCGAAAAGAGGCTGCCGACGCCGAGGTGCGAGACGAGGTCGGGCCCGTAGCCGACGCCGTCGGCGTCCGTCCCGAGGATCCGGACGCCGCTCCGCCCGCCGCCGGTCGGGTAGCCGGCGTCCCGGAGCTCCCTCGTCGTCCGGTCCCAGACGATGATGTTCCGCTCCGGCACCCCGGCCCCGGCGAGCCGCCTGGCCAGGGCCAGGGCGACTTCGGGACGCGTGCTGAGGGCCCGGCCGCCGATGGTATTGACCTTGATGCCGACGCGGTCGGCGGGGCGGAAGAGGGACGCGGCGGCGGCCGCCGGATCGCGTTCCCCGGTGAGGAGGGAGAAGCCGCGGTCGAACATCCGGGCGACCAGCGCGTCGTCGGGAGCGCCGGCGGCCGTCCGGGCTTTCCCGGCCCTGACGATGACGACGCGCGAGGCGGCCATGGCGATCCCATGATGTCTTTTTTGCCAGGACCTGTCAAACGGGCGGATGGGGGAGGAGGGAGGCTTGCCAAGTCGCCAACCGTCCTATATATTGATGCCGTTCGGAGGTCGAACATGAGGAACCTGGGAGCGAAACGGAAGATCGTCGCCGGGGTCGCGCTCGCGGCCGCGCTGGGCCTGGTACCGGCCGGCGCCCCGGCCCAGGAACGGCGGGGCAGCCCCGGGCTCGCCGCGCTCGTCCCTAAGCTGGACGGCTGGACCCTGACCGAGGCCCCGCGCAGCTATTTCCCCGAGACCCTCTTCGAGTACATCGACGGGGCCGCCGAGAGCTACCTGAGCTACGACTTCCGGGAGCTCGTGGTCGCCGACCTCCAGAAGAAGGGGACGGAGGCGACCCTGACCGCGGAGGTCTACGACATGGGAGATGCGGTGAACGCCTTCGGCATCTTCGGGGCCGAGCGTTATCCGGAGAACGCCTCCGTGGGCGTCGGCGACCTCGACTATCTCGAGGGCGAATCCCTGAACTTCCTGGCCGGCAAGTACTACGTCAAGCTGCTCGCCTTTGGCCTCGACGCGGCGACGGGCCAGGTCCTCCGCGAGGCCGGGGCCAAGATCGCCCGGGCCATCGGCCCCGAATCCGGCCTGCCGCCGCTCGTCCGGGCCTTCCCGGCCGAAGGCCTGGTCGCCCGGAGCGAGAAGTACATCAAGAAGAACTTCATGGGCTACGAGTTCCTGAGCAACGGCTATGTCGCCACCTACCGCGCCGGAGGGAAGGACCTGGAGGGCTTCATCGTCGACGCGGGAGGCGCTCCCCAGGCCGAAGCGGCCCTGGGCCGGCTCATGGCGGCCCTGACCGCCGACAAGCAGGTCCCGGAGAAGTCCGGGGCCGGCGTCAAGGTCCGGAACCGCTACGGCCAAACCCTGTTCGTCGGCCGGGTGGGCGGGGTTCTCTGCGGAGCGATGCGCGTTCCGGACGGTTCGGAAGCGGCCGGCGAGAAGCTGTTCGGGGCCCTGGCCGCGGCCGCCAAGGCCCTTCCCTCGGTCCGCTGACGGCCGGGGGACGCGGCGAGCGGAGGGGAGTCAGATGGACGACAACAGGTTTTTCAAG
>JBFYNT010000339.1:0-3226 GCA_041304225.1 Candidatus Aminicenantota bacterium | reverse complement strand
CCGCCTCCCGATATATGACGAATATATATCGCATGTTGATATCATGTCAAGGCCCTTATGCGCGCAGGATAGGGGTTGGGAGTGATTCGCTGTTTTTGTGGCCAAAAAGCTCGAAAAAGGGCCTAATAAATGCCCGTAAATTGTGTTAAGTTAATGATAATAATAAATATGCTGAGGTCCGACCCCAATTAGCCAATTAACGGGATAGGGCGGCCAGTCGCTTCCTGGCGTCCGCCACTTCCGCAAGATCCGGGTCGGCGTCCCTCCAGATCTCGACGAATTGCCCGTAGAATTTCGCCGCCTCCGCCCCAGCGCCCTTCTTTTCGAGCAGCTGCCCGAGCTGGTAGTGGGCGAGGATCCAGGGCTCCTGGGCTTCGCCGCCCAGGGCGTCTTTGAGGAGGAACGCCTGGAACTGTCCGATCGCCTTGTCGAGATCCCCGCTTTCGAGATAGGCCAGGGCCAGGCCGTCCTCGAGCTGGCTCTCCCGGAGATCCGCGATCATCCCGAAAGATCCCAGGGCCTCTTCGTAGCTCCCTTTGGCCATCCCGATCTCGCCCTCGAGGCGGTAAAAGGCCGCCTGGTCGCCCTTGTCGCTCCGGTTGATGCCCGAGACCGCCAACAGGTCGCCGAAGCGGGATTTCAAGGCATCCAAGATCCGCCCGGCCTCACGGACCCTGTTGGCGCGGGCGTAGAGCGTTCCGAACCTGGCCAGGAAGAAGGGTTCGATCTTCGCCCCGGCGTGGATCTTTTCGGCGGCCGCCATCTCCTTCTCGAACGACGCGATCTGCCCTTTCTTCAGGAAGTTCGTGGCCAGGAAGAGACGGTCGCGGAATTCGCTGAGGGTGCCCTTCATGGACTTGTTCAAGCCGACGGCCTGCTTCAAGTTCTCCTGGGCCGCCGCGTACTTGCCCTGGTACATCTGCAGAAGGGCGAGGGAGCGGTATCCTTTCGATCTCTTCCAATTCTCGGGCTGGGCGACCATCGTCTTGAACGCCTCTTCCGCTTCCCGGCCCTTCCCCATCCGCACCAGCATGAAGCCGTACTCGTTATTGATGAACGTGCCCGTCGCCAGCTCCGGGCTCAGCGCGAAGGCCTTTTGATAGATGGCCAGGGCCTCGTCGTTCCTTCTCAGGGAGTTGTAGCAAGTGGCCATGTTGACATAGGCGTTCGCCGAATCCTTGTCGATCGCGGTCACGCGTTTGAAGGCCTCGATGGCCTGCTCGATCTGCGCCGAAACCATGTAGGCGTAGCCCAGGCGGAACCAGGCCGCGCTGTCGTCCGGGTACTGGGCCAGATAGACCTTGTAATTCTGGATGCCCAGCTCGCGGTTGCCCCTCCAGTCCTCGACGACGGCGTGGATCCAGAGCTTCTCCCGCGCCGTCAGGCGGTCGATGAGGCCGAGCGCCTTCCCGAAATGCTCCTCGCCTTGGACCCGGTTGCCGGCGATGTAATACTTCACGCCGAGCTCCACGTGGGCCAGGGCGAAATCGGGATCGAGCTCGAGAGCCTGGACGAGAAGCCGGACGATCGTGTCGTCGGAAGCGGCGGTCGCCCTCGAATAGCACTGAAGCGCTTCCAGGGACGACGTCGTGGCCCGGTAGAGGGCTAACCGCTGGTTGGTGATCCTGGCCAGAGACTCGCCGAGCCCGTGCCGGACCTTCTTGGCCAGATCGTCGAGGCCGGCCAGAATGCCGTCCTGTCCCTTCGGCCGGGCGGAGTCGGAAAAGACGGTCGTCTGTCTTTCCGGATCGACGATCTTGGCGGTCAGCAGATAATCGCCCCCGACCCTGCCGATGCCGCAGACGAGCAGGCCCTTGATCCCCTCGCGGAGGGCGATCTCGCGGCCGACGGCTTCGTCGATCCTCTTGACATCCGTTCGCCGCATCCTTCTCAGCGTCTCCCGGACGCGGCCGGGAGGGAAGACGTTGACGTACTGGGATTGCTGGAGGCTGATCGTGAGGGCGGTCTCGAGGCCCGCATCGAACACCGACTCCCCCGTGGCGTTCTCGAAATCGGTGACCAGGATCCAATCGCGCTCCTGGAAGGCCAGCGCCTTGGCCGGCGTCCTGAAGAAAAGCTCCTTGGCCAGCCAGGCCGCGCCGAGGACCGCGCCGGCCAGGATCACGGCCGTGAAAGCGGTCCTCAAGAACTTGAGCTGGGGCTTGGCCTTCACGCCCGGCGTTCCCGTTCCCGTCCTCATCAAGTCGGCCCGGACATCGGCCATCGAGCCGTAGCGCTCGCGGGGGTCCTTGGCCAGCATCCGCCCGACGATCCGTTGCAGCCTCTCGGGGACGCCCTCGATGACGCCGGAGATCGGTTCCGGCTCCTCGCTCAGGATGGCGCTCACGGTCGTCAACCCGCTCTCCCTCTTGAACGGGTGACGGCCGCTCAGCATCTCGTAGAGGACGATGCCGAACGAGAAGATGTCCGAGCGGGGATCGAGCGCCTTCCCCTTGAGCTGCTCCGGCGACATGTAGGCCGGCGTCCCGGGAGTCAATCCTTCCCCGGTCACCGTCACGGCCGGGCCCCCCGCGGTCGTGTCCGCTTCGGGGCCGGCGAAGTGCTTGGCCAGTCCGAAGTCCATCACCTTGGCGTGGCCGTCGGCCGTCAGCATGATGTTCGCGGGCTTGATGTCCCTGTGAATGAGGCCCTTTTCGTGGGCCGCCTGCACGGCCTCGGCGATCTCGGCGGCGATCCGGACGGCCTGTCCGGGCGTCAAAGGCCCCTGTTGGATCCTGACGCGAAGCGTCGTCCCTTCGACGAACTCCATGGCGAAGAAAAGCTGGCCCTCGACTTCCCCGACCTCGTGGATACTGCAGATGTAGGGATGGTTCAGCGCCGCGGCCGACTTGGCCTCGCGCAGGAACCGGGCCCGCATCGCCGGGTCCCGATAGGTCGCCTCGGGCAGGAACTTGAGGGCGACCTTGCGGTCGAGGGAGGTGTCCTCGGCCAGGTAGACCTCTCCCATGCCTCCCTTGCCGAGCTCCCCGAGGATGGTGTACTTGCCGGCCAGCGTCTGACCGGCGGCCCACGGATGCGCGGGGACCAGACTCGTCAGCGTTTTCGAGAGATCGACGTTTTTCATGGCCTTGTACCCCTGGGCCGGATTGCCCCAAGAATATCAACATCTGAGCGGGCCGTCAATGCGCCTAAATCGGGGACACAATACCTATTCACTTATTTACGGAATCCGGGGACATGACCCATTTCCCTTGAAATGGGTCAT
>JBFYNT010000338.1:0-4884 GCA_041304225.1 Candidatus Aminicenantota bacterium | reverse complement strand
CTGACCGAGTACTATCCCATCCTCAAGGGCAGCGCCGAGTTCTTCCTGGATTTCCTGGTCCCGCACCCGCGATACGGCTGGCTCGTGACCAACCCCTCGACCTCCCCGGAGAACTTCCCGGCCGTCCCCGGCCAGGAGCGGTTCTTCGACGAGGTCACGACCTTCCGGACGACGACCTCGATCTGCGCCGGCTCGACCATCGACATGGCCATCCTCAACGACCTCTTCGGCGCCGTCGCCGAGGCCGCCGATGTCCTCGGCGTCGACCGGGACTTCAAGGCCCGGGTCCTGGAGGCCAGGTCCAAACTGGCGCCCCTGCAGATCGGCCGGAAGGGCAACCTCCAGGAATGGCTCGAGGATTGGGACGAGACCGAGAAGAGCCACCGCCATATCTCGGGACTGTGGGGCCTGTACCCCGGCCGCCAGATCTCGCCGCGGCGGACGCCGCAGTTCGCCGAGGGCAGCAAGGTCGTCCTGGAGCAGCGCGGGCTGCCGGGCAACGGCTGGGCTTCCGCATGGAAAGCCGCCTGCTGGGCCCGGCTCGGGGACGGCGCCAAGGCCCTGGAGAACTTCACCTACGCCATGCATCAATACACGACGACCAGCCTGTTCTCGATCTGCTCGCGGGCGATGCAGGTCGACGGCTCGTTCGGCATGTCCGCGGCCGTGGCCGAGATGCTTCTTCAATCGCACGAGAATGAGCTGGCCCTTCTGCCGGCCCTGCCGGCCGCCTGGAAGGACGGCGAGGTCAAGGGTCTCGTCGCCCGCGGCGGCTTCGAGGCCGGCTTGCGCTGGAGGGACGGGCGGATCACGCAGGTGACGCTCCAGTCGAAGCTCGGCCGGCCCTGCCGGGTGCGTTCCGCCGTTCCTTTGAAGGTGACGGTCCGGGGGCGGTCCGTGACCGTCCGCCGGCCGGAGCCGGGTTTCATCGAGTTCAAGACCGAGCCGGGCGCCACGTATGTGTTGACGCCCGCGGGGCGCTGAGAGCCATGAACAGGCGTGAATTCATGAAGAAGGCCGGGGCCGGGCTCGTCGCCGCCGGAGCCCTGCCGGGGCCGGGCCCGCGTCCGGCCGGTCCGACCGCGCCGAGGGCCGCGAAGCCCCTCGAGGGGCGGAGGATCCTGACCTTCAATTCCGTCATCCGCGTCAACCAGATCGAGGTCACCCGGACGCAGAACGAAGGCTTCGACGAGGCCGATCGCCACTCGCCCGAGAACGTCCGGGCGCTCCGCGACGCCCTGGCCGCCGGCTGGCCCGGCGCCCCGATGACCTGGGCCTTCAGCTGGCGGGCCCTGTTCGACGAGCGGGAGACCTATCGCGAGATCCGCCGGCTCGTCGCGGCCTACCACCGCGAGTACGGCGACGACGTGACGTTCATCCCCGGGGCCTACTTCGCCAATGCCTACAACTCGCGGGACCAGGTCGACCGCGATCTCCATGACGGCTTGGCCCGCGTCTCGGAGATCGTGGGCGGCGGCTTCCGGCCCAAGAGCGTGATCGCCGGCTTCCTGGCCGCGGCCAACCAGAAGTATCTGGCCGAGAAGGAGGGGATCCGCGTTTGCCAGGGGAACATCTGGAGCCAGTACGCCATCGACAACCAGGACGGCGAGGGTTCGATCTCCTATCCTTATTATCCGTCGACCGAGCACTTCTGCAAGCCGGCCCAGAGCCGCGAGGACTTCATCGACTGCGTCAACCTGGACGGCTGGACCTGCGATTTCCTGGCCGCCCGGCGCCAGGGCCAGAGCTGGGCCGCCTCCCAGCGCAGCCGCATGGGGGTCGGGCCCATCGAGACGATCGAGTGGTTCGGCCCCGAGGTCGGTCTGGCCCAGATCGTCCAGACCACGGCGGCCCACTTCGACACGGGCTTCGCCCTCAACGGCTGGGCCTGGGTCACGAACTGCTGGGAGATCTCGCTCGTCCCGCAGATCGGGCACCTGGAGGTCCTGACGCGGTGGACCAAGCGCATCCGCGAGCGCTGGCCCTCGGCCGAATGCCTGACCCTGGGCGATTTCGGGAGCGCTTACCGGGCCCAATACCCGAACAACGACAACCTGCGGTACCGCTTCGTCCAGAAAGGGACGGGGATCGGCGGATCGGAAGTCCCTCTGGAGATCCGCTGGTTCATGTGCCGGGAGTTCCGTTTGGCCCTGATGCGAAGCTGGCGGGACAAGGGGCCGGAGCGGGTCATCGACTTCACCCGCTATGACCTGCCTGCCCGTGAGCCCCAGGGCTTGACGCGGAACTGGAGCCTGATGGGACGCATCAACCAGAAGCGGACCCGCCCCCAGGACGAGCCCGTCCCCTTCGGATCCCTCGCTACGGACGAGAGGGCGCTGATCCTGAAATGGTTCCCCGAGCTGAAGACCTGAAGGAGCCGTTATGAAGAACCTGACCATCGCCGTGACCCTGGGCCTCCTCGCCGTGCCGCTCATGTCTTGCGGCCCCGGCGTCAAAGAGAGCACGGTCGCCTATGCGCCCCAGCCCTGGCCGGCCCGCGTCTGGGCGTCCGAAGTGCCGCCCGATTGCCCGTTCGAGCGCTCGAAGGACATCGTGGCCGTGGCCTTCACCCGCAACGCCATCGCCTATACCGACGCCGACACGTGGTATCCGTCATGGGCCCCGGACGGGGCCATGTACAGCGGCTGGACGGATGGCGAGATCGGCGAGGAGAGCGTCCACTCGAACGGCCCGAAGGCCCGGACGGGCAACGCCCGGATCGAAGGCGACGATCCCCTGCGCTTGACCGTCGTCTCCCTCGGCTCGGAAGCCGCCTCGCCGGCCCCCTACGGAGGCCGGTACCCGAGCGCCAACCTCGTCCATAACGGGATCTGGTACTACGGGACCTACGCCGTGGATTTCGACCTTTCCAAGCCGGAATACCGGGACCTCTACAGCTGGGCCATCGGCGGCCCCCTGCCGGGCTTCCGCATCTCGAAGGATTACGGGAAGACCTGGATCCCCAGCCCCTTATCGCCCGAGAAGCCGCTTTTTCCGGAGTCCGGGAAGGACGGCCGGCAGGTGAAGCTGGGCACGCCGCATTTCGTCGACTTCGGACGGAACATGGAGCATTCCCCCGATGGCAAGGCGTATCTCGTCGGGCACGGCGCCCTCGACGACGATCCCGCGCCTCGGATCGCCGGCAACAGCTGGATCGCGGGCGACGCCGTCTATCTGGCCCGGGTGACGCCGAGCCCCGAGACGATCAATGACGTCCGCAGCTACGAGTTCTACGCCGGGCGCGGCGACGACGGTCGCCCCGTCTGGTCGAAGGACTTCGCGGCCATCCGTCCCCTGGTCTCCTGGAACAACCGCATGGGGTGCACGACCATCACCTACGACGCGCCTCTCCGCAAGTACCTGATGTGCGTCACGGACGGCTGGCCGGGCGTCGAGGACATGAACTCCTATCTCCTCGAGGCCGACGAGATCACCGGCCCTTACCGGATGATCACGTTCATGGCCAAGTTCGGACGCCAGGCCTATTTCCTGACCTTCCCGTCGAAATTCATCGCCGCCGACGGACGGAGCGCCTGGCTCAGCTATTCGGCCAACTTCCACCAGAGCTATTTCGGCAACCGGACCGTGGCCGATCCCATGGGCAGCCGGTACGCCTGGACGCTCCAGGAGGTCCAGCTGCTCGACGCGGCGGGGCTGGCCGCCCTGTCGGAGGCCGCGGCCAAGGCGCCGGAAGACCGGCTCAAAAGCGAAGCCAACCTGGCTCTTCGGGCCCGGGTCAACGTCTCGTCGGTGCACAAGTCGAACAAGCCCTTCACCGAGCTCATCGAATACTTCGGGGAGGGGGCGGTCGATGGGATCGTCTATCCCGAAGAAGGCATCAGCCGGCACGAATGGGTGAGCTTGGGAGAGCGGCAAACGGCCATGATCCGCCTGAGCTGGGATTCCCCACAGACGGCGCGCCGCGTCTGGCTCTTCGACCGGCCGAACCCCAAGGACCAGGTCCTTTCGGGAGTGCTGCTCTTCAGCGACGGGACCGCGATCCGGGTCGGCGAGCTGCCCAACGACGCCCGGTCGGCCAGGGAGATCGCCTTCCCCGCCAAGACCATCACCTGGGTCGTCTTCGCCGTCGACGCCGTCTCGCCGGAGACCGCCAACGCGGGTCTCGCCGAGCTGGCCGTTTTCAAGGACTGACGGGGAGGAACGGAGGAGGCCCGCCGCGCCCCTCGCGGGCCAGGCCCTGATTTGATATCCTGAAACAGACAAGGAGAATGAGATCATGACCAAAAAACGCCCTCTCGGCTTGATCGTCGTCGCGATCGCGGTCCTCGGCGTTTGCGCGGGCCTGGCGGGCCAGGACAAGGCCGTCGATCCCGGCCGCCTGACCCTGGATCGTATCTTCGCCTCCCGCGAGTTCTCGCCCGAGCGCTTCGGCCCGGCGCGATGGATGCGCGACGGGGCCTCTTACACGACGCTCGAACCCAGCGCCGAAGCCAAGGGCGGGCGCGACCTCGTCCTCTACAGGGCCGAGACCGGCCGGCGGGAAGTCCTGGTCTCGGCGGTCAAGCTCGTTCCGCCCGGAGCGAAGGAGCCGCTGGCCGTCGAGAACTACGCCTGGTCGCCGGACGGCAAGGTCCTGATCGTCTTCACCAACTCCCAGCGGGTCTGGCGCCAGAACACGCGGGGGGATTTCTGGACCTATGAGCTCGCCTCCGGCCGCCTGCGTCAGCTCGGGGCGGGCTTCGAGGCCTCGAGCCTGATGTTCGCCAAGCTCTCCCCGGACGGCCTCAAGGCCGCTTATGTCGTTAAAAACAATATCTATGTGGAGGACCTGGCCACGGGCCGGACCACCCAGCTGACCTTCGACGGGGCCGAGGACATCATCAACGGGACCTCGGACTGGGTCAACGAAGAGGAGTTCTCCAT
>JBFYNT010000337.1:0-3269 GCA_041304225.1 Candidatus Aminicenantota bacterium | reverse complement strand
CCCTCGTCTGCGAGAACCGCGTCCTGTGCACTCCGGCGGCCACGGGCTCCATACCGGCCGCGGCCGACCAGGAGGACTTTGTCAGCATGGGCATGACCACCGCCCTCAAGACGCGCCAGATCATCGACAACGCCCAGGCCGTGCTGGCCATCGAGCTCATGGCCGGGGCCCAGGCCATCGATTTCCGCAAGCCGGTCAAGCCGGGCCCAGGCGTCCAGGCCGCCTACGACGTCGTCCGCAAGCACGTCGCCCGGCTCGAAGAGGACCGGCCCCTCTACGACGACATCAACCGGCTCAAGGAGGTCGTCGCCTCCGGCGAGATCCTGGACGCCGTCGAGAAGGCCGTCGGGACCCTGGCGTGACGCCATGAGCCTGCGCATCGCCCTGGTCACCGGCGCGGCCCGGGGCATGGGCCGGGCCATCGCCCTGCGGCTGGCGGAGGACGTCTCCGGCGTCGCCGTCCACTACCTGACGCGGCGCGACGAGGCCCAGGATCTGGCCGCCCTGCTCCGCGAGCGGGGCAAGCTCGCGGCGGTCTTCCGGGCCGACTTGACCAAGAAGGCGCAGGCCGCCGGCCTCGTCAAGAAGGTCGAGGAACGGTTCGGCCGGATCGATGTTCTGGTGAACAACGTCGGGACCTTCCTGGTCAAGCCTTGGGACCAGCTCGAGGTCGCTGACTGGGAGAAGGTCCTGCGCGGCAACCTCCTCGGCTCGTATTTCTGCCTGAAAGCGGCCCTGCCCGGGATGCGCAAGCGGAAGTGGGGGAGGGTGGTCAACATCGGCTACAGCCGGGTCGAGCAGCTCGGCTCGTTCCCGACGATCGTCCCCTACGCCGTGGCCAAGACGGGCCTGCTGACCCTGACCCGGACGGCGGCCGTCTCCGAGGTCGGGAACGGCATCACGGTCAACATGGTCTCGCCGGGCCTCATCCGCGGCGGCGCGCTCCCGCCCCTGAAGAATATCTCGGAGGCCCAGCTCGGGACCTACGAGGACGTCGCCGAGGCCGTGGCCTACTGCGTTTCCGACCGGGCCGCCGCGGTCACCGGGACGAACCTGGTCGTTGCCGGCACCTGGAAGATGTAAACGGGCGTCAAAGCCCTACTTGTCGAGATTGACAGACCGGCGGCAAGGGAAGATGCTGACAACACCGGCAATTACCGGGTGGAGGCTCCTATGAGAAAAGCGTTCCTGCTGCTCCTCGTTCTTCCGCTCCTCGCCCTGGCCCAGGATATCCGGCACGAAACCACGACGATCAACATCGAGATCCCCGTCCGGGTCTTCAAGGGGAACGCCTTTGTCGACGGCCTGACCCTCGACGATTTCGAAGTCTATGACAACGGCCAGTTGCAGAAGCTCGAAGCCATCTACCTCGTCAAGAAGGCGACCATCGAGCGCAGGAACGAGACGAAGATATTCACTCCCCAGACGGCGCGGCATTTCTACCTCCTCTTTGAGATCGCCGAATTCGACCCCCGGCTCCGGGAGGCCGTCGATTTTTTCGTCAAAAACGTCCTTGTTCCCGGAGATGACCTGGTTATCGGCACCCCCATCAAGACCTATCGGATGAAGGGGGAGATCCTCCTGACCGCCGGGAAGGAGGAGATCAGCCGGCGGGTCGCCGGCCTCGTCCGCCACGACGCCTTGATCGGTTATTCCGAATACCGGGCGATCCTCGACGAGATGAAACCCCTGGCGCAGCGCATTGCTTCAGTGCTGGAAGGGGCCTCCTCCAGCGACTCCGACTTCCACGCCGATCCTTTCTTGAGCAATATCGTGCCCACGACCGGCTTGTCCATCGAGGAGCTCCTCCAGGACTACTCGCAGCTCCAGGACAGGCTCCAGAGTCTCCGGGTGATCGACGCCGGCAAACTCCTGGAATTCGCCCGGTATCTCAAAATCCAGGAAGGGCAGAAAACGGTCTTCCTGTTTTACCAGAGAGAGTTCCTCCCCAAGCTCGACCCGAAGATCCTGGCCATGTCCGGGGCCAAGTACAATGACAACCTGGACATCCTCCAAACCATCAACGGGCTCTTCCAGTCCTACCGGCGGGACGCTCCCTTCAACATGGAGGATGTCAACAAAGCCTTCTCCGACTCGTCGACGGCGGTCCATTTCCTCTATATCGCCAAGCCCGCGGAGAAGATCGGGGGCCTCGTCATGGCCGAACAATCGGAAGATATCTTCTCCACCTTCTCGGAGATGGCCAAGGCCACCGGGGGCCTTGCCGCGAGCTCGGCCAATATCTCAGCTCTCATGAACGAGGTGGTCGAGGCCTCGGAGAACTACTATCTCCTCTACTACACCCCGGCCGGCCACCGGGCCGACGGCGCGTTCCACGCCCTCCGGGTGAAGGTCAAGGGCGGCGGGGTCAAGGTCGTCCATCGGGCCGGCTACATCGCCGATTGAATCTCGCGGCAACGCGATAATCTCCGCTTTTGGCGACGCCAGAACTCCCGGTTCCTGAAGGATGGAGATAAGGTCCTCTCCGCGGGAAGGAGGACCTGAACTTTCCGGCCCTCCGTGCGTAGATACACGAGACCTCTTCCGGGTTGACTTCCGGGAGGGGCGGCGATACATTTTATCCGTATCGTCTTTCGCTTATGAGGGGAGGACTTCCATGCCATTCTATCTTTGGATCGTCGCGATCGTCGTCTTCGTCTTCCTGTTGGGCATCCGCATCATCCGCCCGACGCACCGGGGCCTCATCGAGAGGCTGGGCAAGTACAACCGCTTCGGCATGCCCGGCTTCAACTGGATCATCCCGGGCATCGAGCAGCTGCGCCAGATCAACATCACCGAGATGATGGTCGACGCCGCGCCCCAGGAGATCATCACCAACGACAACCTCAATGCCCGGGTCGACGCCCAGGTCTACTTCCGGGTCAAGGAGGACGAGCCGAGCGTCAAGGCCTCCCAGTACAACGTCAACAACTTCCAGTGGCAGATCGTGAACCTGGCAAGGACGACGCTCAGGAACATTATAGGTACGCTGACCCTTAAATCCGCCAACAGCGAACGCGGAAAGATCAATTCCGAACTCAATAAGACCCTTACCCTGGAGACGGCCAGCTGGGGTATCGAGATAGTCAGGACGGAGCTTAAGGAAATAGATCCGCCCAAGGATGTCCAGGAGACGATGAACAAAGTCGTCAAGGCCGAGAACGAGAAGATCGCGGCGGTGGATTTCGCGACAGCTACCGAGACCGCGGCTGACGGGCAGAAGAGGGCGGAAATAAAGAAGGCAGAGGGTATCAAGCAGGCGCGTATTC
>JBFYNT010000336.1:0-2777 GCA_041304225.1 Candidatus Aminicenantota bacterium | reverse complement strand
TTCGCGACCCTCCTCAAGACGAACCTCGAGGCCGCCGTCCTCGACAACTGCGCCGTCTACGGCACCTCGCTCTGGGAGATCAACAGCGCCGACTCCCTCCAGCGCGACCTCGATATCATGCCCGCCCAGCAGCCCGTCCTGTCGGTCGACAGCCTCCAGACGGCCCAGCTCGTCGGCATGCTCCTCCACCACGAGAAGGCGCGCTACGAGGTCTTCTCCATCACCCTGAACACCGTCCTGGTCATCGGCCGCTTCCCGCCGGAGCGCAAGCCCGTCCTGGCCGCCATCAAGGAGGCCCTCCGGAGCGGCGAGTACTCGCCCCTGGTCCTCGACTTCCATCTGCCCGGCTCGGGCGACAAGAACGAGATCGTCAAGACGCTCGGCCGGATGTCCCGGTTCGTCATCGCCGACCTGACCGGCGACCGCCGCATCTCCGACACCCTCGACGCCGTCGTCCACTTCCTGCCGTCCATCCCCATCCAGCCCATCGGCCAGTCGGAGGGCGGTGGACAGGGCCTGCCCGACAGCCACTGGCGCAAGTACCGCTGGGTGCTGCCCTTCTGGCGGTTCAAGGACCCGGACGACCTGGCCGCGCGCATCGGCCCCGAGGTCGTCGTCCCGGCCGAGCAGAAGGCCGCCGAGATCCGCCAGAAGATGAGCTTCGGCGTTTGAGCCGTTGACTTTTTTCCGGCGAGTTGATACTTCTTCCCCTCCGGCGGCGTCTGATGATAATATCCGTGCCGGAGGAGAGACAATGAGCGCCCTGGTCCCCGTCATCGCCGCGAGGTTTCGCAAGCGCTTCGCGGACAGGCCCCTGCTCGTCGTCTCCCCCGGCCGGGTCAACCTCATCGGCGAACACACCGATTACAACGAGGGCTTCGTCCTGCCCGGCGCCACGGACAAGGCCGTCGTCTTCGCCGTTTCCCCCCGGGCCGACGGCATTTGCCACCTCGTCTCCCACGACTACGATCAGGAGTTCCGCTGCGAGATCGACGCCCTCCACCGCTCGCCCCTGCGCTGGCCCGACTACCTCCAGGGCGTCCTCGACCAGTTCATCCGGGCCGGGCATCGCATCGGGGGCTTCAACTGCGTCTTCGGCGGCGACATCCCCATCGGGGCGGGCATGTCCTCCTCGGCGGCCATCGAGGGCGGCCTGGCCTTCGCCCTGAACGCCATCTCCGGCCTCAAGCTCGACAGCCTGACCCTGGTCAAGCTGGCCCAGAAGGCCGAGCACGAGTTCGTCGGCGTCCGCTGCGGCATCATGGACCAGTTCATCAACATCCTGGGCCGGGAGCGGAGCGTCCTCAAGATCGACTGCCGCTCGCTCGAGTTCGAGCCGTTCCCCTTCGAGCGGGAGGACCTGCGGGTGGTCGTCTCCGACACCCTGGTCCGCCGGGAGCTGGCCTCTTCGGAATACAACGTCCGCCGGGCCCAGTGCGAGGCCGGCGTCAAGGCGCTCCAGGCCCACGACCCGTCCCTGCGCAGCCTCCGCGACGTCGGCCTCGACCTCCTGCGCGAGCACCGCGCCGAGCTCGATCCCGTCGTTTATCGCCGCTGCGAGTACGTCGTCCGCGAGAACATCCGCGTGGGCGAGGCTTGCGCCGCGCTGGCCCGCGGCGACTTCGCCGTCTTCGGCGGCCTGATGAACCTGTCGCACGCCGGCCTGCGCGACGACTACGAGGTCTCGTCGGCCGAGCTCGACGCCCTGGTCGAGGCGGCCCGCCGCGTCCCCGGCGTCCTGGGCGCGCGGATGATGGGCGCGGGCTTCGGCGGCTGCACCATCAGCTTGGTCGAGGCCGGGGCCGTTCCCGAATTCCAGGCTCGGGTCAGCCGGGATTACGAGGGCGTGACGGGCAAGGCCCCCAAGATCCATGTCGTCCGGATCGAGGCCGGGACCCACGCCGTCGAGCACCCCTGATCCTCCCTGGGAACGCCCCCTGGCCGGCCTTCCCGGTTGACATCTTATTGGCCTTTTCTTAACATCATCTTGACAACTCGGCAACGGGGTTCTCTTAAACTGGTTTCGTGAAAGCCAAGGCCTTTCGCCATCCTCTTTCGAGGGTGAATTCCGCAGCATAAGGAGGACATGTCATGATGAGAAAAGCGGGGAGAACACTAGCGGTCCTGGCCCTGGCCTTCGGGCTCTCGGTCATGAGCCTGGCCCAGACGAAGCGCCTGACCATCCTTCACGTCAACGACACGCATTCGGCCATCCTGCCCTTCGGGCACCCGTCCATTCCGGGCCCCTTCGCCAAGCTCCTGGGCCACGACGGCCCGGGCAGTCGCGGCCGGGCCGCCCTGGTCCGCGAGACCGGCGGCATCGCCCGAATGGCCACGCTGATCAAGCGGGCCCGCCTGCGCGAAAAGAACGTCCTGGCCCTGCACGCCGGCGACGTCTTCGTCGGCAGCTTCGAGTTCAACAAGTATCTGGGCTATCCCGAGCTGAAGATCATGGAGAACCTCTACGACGCCATGTCGCTCGGCAACCACGAGTTCGACCTGGGGCTGGACGTCCTGGCCGGCGTCGTCAGCGGCCAGCTCGGCGGCCACGGTCCGGTGGCCCTGCCGCTCCTCTGCGCCAACATCGACTTCAGCGGGCATCCGCTCGAGGGCCTGATCCAGAAGTCCATCATCAAGGAGATCGACGGAGTCAAGGTCGGCATCTTCGGCGTCGTCACCGAAGACAGGGTCAACTACTCCGCGGAGATCGTGGCCCGCTTCTCGAACGACGTCTACACCGTCGCCGGCATGCAGGCCGGGGCGCTGAAGTACGCCGG
>JBFYNT010000335.1:0-10501 GCA_041304225.1 Candidatus Aminicenantota bacterium | reverse complement strand
GCCCCCGCCGGCCCCCGCGCCGGCCGGCCCGAAAGGCCATCTCTTCATCGTCGGCGGCGGCGACCGCGACGAACCCCTCATGCGGCGCTACGTCGAGCTGGCCCGGGCCAGCGGCCCCGCCAGGGTCGTCATTTTCACCATGGCCAGCGGCGTCCCCCTGGAGACCGGCCCCGCCCTCGTGGCCGAGTTCAAGGGCTACGGCGTCAGCGACGTCGCCTACTTCCACCTGACGCGGGAGGAGGCCCTGGACCCGGCCAACCTGAAGATCCTCGACGGCGCCACCGCCGTCTGGTTCTCGGGCGGCGATCAGGCCAAACAAACGGCCGTTCTGCTCGACACGCCCCTTCACAAGCGGATGCTCGAGCTCTATCGGGACGGATGCCTCGTCGGTGGGACCAGCGCGGGCGCGGCCGTCATGAGCGAGTTCATGATCACCGGCAACGAAAAGCGGGCCGGCGGCGAGGAGGGCAGCTGGGATGTCATCCTGGCCGACGACGTCGAGCACACCCGGGGCTTCGGCTTTGTCACCGGGGCCGTCATCGACCAACATTTCGTCACCCGGCGGCGGCACAACCGCCTCATCAGCGTAGTCCTCGAGAATCCCTCGCTCGTCGGCGTGGGCATCGAGGAGGCGACGGCCGTTCTCGTCAGGCCGGACGGTTTGTACGAAGTCCTCGGCGAAGGACAGGTCGTCATTTACGACGCCCGCCGGGCCGCGACCCGGCGGTCGGCCGACGGCCACCTGGGCGGACATGGGCTGACCCTGCACGTCCTCCTGGCCGGAGACGTCTACGACCTCGCTTCGGGGCGCGTCGTGGAGCCCGCGAAATGAAGCCCCCTAAGATCAAGCTCCCGCATACCCTCATTCTCATCTACATCATGGTCGTCCTGACCGTGGTCGCCACCTGGCTCATCCCCGGCGGCGAGTACGAGCGGGTCGAGAAAGACGGCCGGACCGTGCCCGTGGCCGGGTCCTACCACCGGGTCGAGAGCGCGCCGCAGGGGCTCGACGGCCTGTTCGTCTCGCCGGCCAAGGGCTTCGTCGCGGCGGCCATGATCATCGCCATCGTCTTCATCTGCGGCGGCGCCTTCAACATCATCCAGAAGACGGGGGCCATCACGGCCGTCATCCACAACCTGTCGCTGAAATTCGGAGAGAGCAAGGCCCTGCGCGTCCTGTTCATTCCCGTGACGATGATCCTCTTTTCCCTGGGCGGCGCCATCTGGGGCATGTGCGAAGAGACCATGCCCTTCATCCTCATTTTCGTCCCCCTCTCCCTGTCCCTCGGCTACGACACCATCGTCGGCGTGGCCCTGCCGTTCGTCGGGGCGGCGTCCGGGTTCGCCGGGGCCTTCTTCAATCCCTTCACGGTCGGCATCGCCCAGGGGCTGGCCGGCCTGCCCCTCTACTCGGGGCTCGGCTACCGGCTCATCGTCTGGGCCGGGGGGACGGCCATCGCCATCGCCGTGGTCATGCGCTACGCGGCCCGGGTCCGCCGGGACCCCAAGATCAGCCCGACCTACGAGGACGACCTCGAAAAGCGGGCCCGGTACGAGGTCGACAAGCCCGTCGTCGAGAAGCTTCCCGTCAGCGCCGCCCACAAGCGGGTGCTGATCGTCTTCGCGGCCGGCTTCGCCGTCATGATCTTCGGCATCCTCAAGTACCGCTGGGAGATCGGGCCGATCGCGGGCGTCTTCCTGGCCATCGGCGTCTTTTCCGGCATCGTGGGCAGGCTCTCCGGCGACGAGGTCGGCAAGGCCTTCGTCGAGGGGGCCAAGGACATGGTCAACGCGGCCCTGATCATCGGCACGGCCCGGGCCATCCTCATCGTCGCCCAGGACGGCAAGATCCTCGACACCATCCTGTCCGGCCTGGCCGGGGCCATCTCCACGTTCCATCCGCTCATCTCGGCGCAGCTCATGTTCGTCTCCCAGTGCGTCATCAACTTCTTCGTCCATTCGGGCACGGCCCAAGCCGCGCTGACAATCCCCATCATGGCCCCGCTCGGCGACCTGGTCGGGCTCACCCGTCAGACATCCGTCTTCGCCTACCAGCTGGCCGAGTACATCAATCCCGTCCTGCCGACCTCGGGCGTGACCATGGGCGTCCTGGGACTGGCCGGCCTGAAGTGGGAGAAGTGGGCCAAGTGGATGGTCCCGCTTCTGGTGCTCTGGGTCCTGTTCGCGGCCCTGACCCTCATCCCGCCCGTGCTGATGAAGTGGGGCCCGGCCTAAACGGGCTTCGCCTTGTCCCAGGCCTCGACCAGGTAGTCCTTCTGTCGTTCGAACTCGAGGGCCTGCTCCTCGACGATACGCTCGGCTTCCTCCGACGACATGTCCCTGGTCTGGTTGACGAAGGACGCCACCCGGCCGTAATAGAGAGGCGTGACCAGCTCGATGATCTTGAAACGGTTGTGCGTCCAGGCGTGGAAGGTCGCGGCCAGCTCGTAGAGGACCTGGACCCATGTCGCGAGAGGCAACTCGAACGAACCGGGAGGCAACTCCGCGGCCCGGCGGATGGCCTCGAAGCAGTCAGCGCAGAAGGCCTCCTTCCAGAGCGGCGCGAACTGCTGGAAACCGGTCTTGAAGCGCTCGACCAGGCTCTCGTAGTCGACCTCCACGTCCTCGGGCTGGAGCTCGGTCGTCCGGCCGAAGGTCTCGACCGAGACACTGCCCCGGACGTTCCGCCACGAGGGCTCGAGCTTCTCCATGAGCGAGAAGAGCACGTAGACGACCTGCCGGAACATCGGGCCGAGATGGGCCGACGGATCCTTGGCGTCGTGGATCTTGACCCCGAGGTTGGACTGGCAGACCTTGAAGCCCTGGGTGACGGCCGTGGTCGTCATCCAGATGTCGATGCCGTAACGGGCGACATCGGTCTCCCAGACGTCCTGGGCCGCGTAGAACCTGGCGACGTCCCGGCAGAAGGCGAAGTCGCCGCCGATCGGCTGGCGGAGGCGCTTGCCGTAGAGGGCCCGGGTCATGTTGTAGACGATGTTGTTGGTGATGGTCCCGTCGTATTTGTGCCGGCGGTAGACGGGGGCGACGAACTCGTAGCCGGTCTCGAGGACGGGATCGAGGAGGTCGAGGATCCAGTCCGAGGTGATGCTCCGCAGGTCGGCGTCCACGACGACGCAGGCCCGGACGCCGAGCCGCTCGGCCGCCTCGAAGACCGAGCGCAGGGCCGTGCCCTTGCCGCCGGGGCCGCGATAGATCGAGACGATCTTCTCCTGCCAGGGCTTGATCTCGTAGTCCCGGGCGGCCTCGCGGGTGTCGTCGGTCGAGCCGCCGTCGGCGACCAGGATGACGTTGTGCATGTCGCGATAGTAGCGGTCGAGCCCCTGGGTCACGCGTTGGAGGACTTGGGCGATGGTCTTTTCGTTGTTGAAGCAGGGTATGCCGACCAGGATGTCGGCCGAATCGATCTCCTCGATCCTCTTGGACGTGTAATGGCGGAGGGCGGTGTCGTAGGCCAAGGGTCCGGGCTCCTTTCGGGCCGATCGGCGCCCTTATGATAAGGGTGTCGTGCGGGCGAGTCAACTTCCCTTGGATATGATCCGTACCTGGCGGGTCGATTTTCTTTGACAAGACGGTTCGCGCCCCCTATCATGGAAGGGCCCGCTCCGCTTTCGCCTCTCGGCCTCCTGGGAATACGATATGAGGATGTGAGATGAAGCGGACTCCCTTGGTCGTTTTCACCGATCTCGACGGGACCCTGCTCGACCACCGGACCTACTCCTTCGAGCCGGCCCGTCCGGCCCTCACGGCCCTCCTCGAGGCCGGCGTGCCCCTGGTCTTCTGCACCAGCAAGACCCGCCTCGAGACCGAGCGCTGGCGCCGGTCCTTGGCCAATGTCCACCCCTTCATCGTCGAGAACGGCGGGGCGGTCTTCGTGCCCGAAGGCTATTTCGGGTCCGATGCCGGGCTCGGCCGCAGGGACGGCGGCTACGGCCTTCTCGAGTTCGGCCGGCCTTACGCCGAACTGCGCCGGGCCCTGGAGGCCATCCGGGCCTCGACGGGGCTCGCCGTGCGCGGCTTCGGCGACATGTCCGTCGACGAGATCGCCGCGCTCTGCGGCTTTTCCCGTGAGGACGCCGCCCTGGCGGCTATGCGGGAATACGACGAGCCCTTCACAGGCGTCGACGGGCAGGCCCTCGCCCGCGTCGTCGCTGCCGCCGCGGCCGAGGGCCTGCGGGTCGTCAGCGGCGGCCGCTTCCATCATCTCGTCGGGGGCAGCGACAAGGGCCGGGCGGTCCGGGCGCTTAGGGACCTCTTCGTCCGGAGCCGGGGCCCGGTCCGCACGGTCGGGCTCGGCGACAGCCCCAACGACGAGCCGATGCTCCGGGAGGTCGACGTCCCCGTCCTCGTCCGCAAGCCCGACGGCGGGCACGCGGGGGCGATCCATTTGCCCGGGCTCGTCATCGCCCCTTACGCGGGGCCCGAGGGCTGGCGCGAAGCCGTCCTCGACATCCTCCGCGGCGCGGCCTGATCTTCGGGCCCGGCGCCGGGAGGCGCGGCGAAAGGAGGAACGAATGGCGGACTTCTATCAGACCGGCCTGCTGGCCACTTTCCACCGGCTGGGCGTCCTGAACTTGGAGCGCCTGGAAGCGGATCTCCTCGAGTTCAACAGGCACCGGCCCCTGGCCCTCGTGCTGCCCACGACCCCCAAGGAGCTCGATTCGCCCGCGCTGCAGGGCATCCTGGCCAACATCAGGGAATTGAGATACCTGAACGAGGTCGTCGTCACCTTGGGGAGGACCGACGACCCGGCGCATTTCGCCCGGGTGAGGGAGCTCTTCTCCGTGCTGCCTCAGAGGCACCGGATCGTCTGGGCCTCCGGGCCGCGCTTCCTCGAGCTCTACAAGCTCCTCGAGGCCAACGACCTCTCGTCCGGCGACGACGGCAAGGGGCGGTCGGCCTGGACGGCCTACGGCTACATCCTGGCCCGCGAGAAGAGCAAGGTCATCGCCCTGCACGACTGCGACATCGTCAATCACTCGCGCGAGATGGTCGGCCGGCTCTTCTACCCGGTGGCCTCGCCCCACATCGATTACGCCTTCTGCAAGGGCTACTACGCCCGGGTGACGGACCGGATGCACGGCCGGGTCACCCGCCTCTTCGTCACGCCGCTCGTCCGCAGCCTGATCAAGCTCTTCGGCCACCTGCCCTTCCTCGTCTACCTCGACAGCTTCCGTTATGCCTTGTCCGGGGAGTTCTCGATGATCACCGACCTGGCCCGGATCAACCGCATCCCGAGCGACTGGGGGCTCGAGGTCGAGACCCTGGCCGAGGTCTACCGGAACTACTCCCTGCGGCGGATCTGCCAGGCCGAGATCTGCGAGACCTACGAGCACAAGCACCAGCCGCTCTCGGCCGAGGACCCGCGGACCGGCCTGATGAAGATGGCCGTCGACATCGCCAAGTCGGTCTTCCGCAACCTGGCCATCGAGAGCATCGTCCTCAGCGAGAGCGCCCTGCGCACGCTCGTCGTCAATTACCAGCGGACGGCCAAGGACGCGGTCAAGAGCTACCGCGACGACGCGGATTTCAACGGTCTGGCCTTCGACTATCATTTGGAGACGGTCATGGTCGAGGCCTTCACCCGGGCCATCCAGATCGCGGGGAAGGAGTTCATGGAGGACCCTCTCTACTCCCCCCTCATCCCGAGCTGGAACCGGGTGACCTCGGCCATCCCCGATTTCCTCGAGAGGCTGGAAAAGGCGGTCGAGGCCGACAACGCGGGGTGAGGGGCGCCCGGCCAGGGCCGTTCTTGTTGTCTCATCCGAGGCAACCCTTTAGGCCCCTTTTTCATCTATACGGGTGTGGACGACATGAGCGCTTACACCCTGGTCCTGGCGACGGGAGGCCGATTCGGCGATAATAGCCTCCGTGCGGACCACGATGCGTTCTGGGAGGCGCTCTTAGCCATGGACAAGGACCGGGGGGGACGATCGGGCTGGGGCTCGATCGACCGGGCCCGGCTCGACGACCTGGTCGCCAAGGGCAGGGCCGGCGACCTGGCCGCCTTGGAATCCCTCTACGGCATGTTCAAGGGGCCGGTCTTCGGCCTCGTCTACCGCTACGCCCAGAACCGGGCCGCGGCCGAGGACCTGCTCCAGGACGTCTTCCTCAAGGTCTTCAGCCATATGAAGGACGTCAGGGACGCCTCGACCTTCCCCGCCTGGGTCTTCCGGATCGCGGTCAACACGGCCTACAGCCATCTCCGGCAGAAGAGGGTCCAGGCCGACCGGACGGTGCCCCTCGAACACGTCGAGGGGAGCCTCGAGGACCGGGCCGGGGAGCGTGTCGAGAAGGACCTGCAGGGCCCCCTCGAGGAGGCCATCGGCCGGCTGGCCCCGCGCCTCCGGAGCGTCTTCGTCCTGCACGACGTCCAGGGCTTCAAGCACGAGGAGATCGCCCGGACGCTCGGCTGCGCGGTCGGGACCTCGAAATCGCAGCTGTTCAAGGCCCGGATCAAGGTCCGTGATCACCTGAAGGCCAGGGGGGCCGTTTGAGGAGAATGACGATGAGATGCCGAAAAGCGCATAGATATATCGACCGGTCGATCGACGGCGAGCTCTCCGGCCGGGAGCGCGAGCGGCTCGAGCGCCACCTCGAGGATTGCGCCGAATGCCGCGAGCTCCGGGAGGACATGCGGCGGATCGTCGAGCGCGCGGCCGCGCTCGAGACGCCGGAGCCGTCGGACAAGGTCTGGCGGAATATCCGGGCCCGGCTCGAAGCCGGGACGGCGAGGCCGGCGGCCGAAGGGACCCGGCTCGACCGCCGTCCGCTCTTCGGGCTGAGCCTGCCGGCCGTGCGGTTAGCCGGGGCCGCCGCGTTGGCCCTCGTCCTTCTGGCCGCGGGGATCGCCGTCGGTCGGCGCCTGGGCCGGGTGGAAGGGTCGGCGGCGGCGAAGGGCGGCGAGTCCTACACCCTGGCCAAGCTCGACGAGGCCGAGCGCCATTACGAACAGGCGCTCCAGGCCCTCGGCGAGGCCTTCGCGGCCGGGAAGGGCGGTCTGGCGCCCCAGGTCGTCGATTTCTTCGACCGCAACCTGTCGGTCGTCGACGCCACCATCCAGGCCTGCCGGGCGGCCGTGCGGGCCGAACCGGACGATCTCGAGGCCCGCAACTACTTGCGGGCCGCTTATACGCGTAAAGTCACCTTGCTCGATTCGGCCCTGGACCTTCAGCGGAAGGACCGGGACGCCGCGATCGGGAGATCCATAATCTAAGAGAACGAGAAGGAGGACCGCCATGACAAAGAACATCATCAAGGGAATGGCCGTTCTGGCCGCGCTGGCCTTCGCCGTCGCGTTCGTCGCGGCGCCCGCGCTGGCCGAGCAGAAGTTCGAACAGAAGTTCGAGAAGACCGAAGCCTTGGCCAAGAACGGCAAGCTCTATCTGAGCAACGTCTCCGGCGAGATCTCGGTCATGACCTGGAAGGAAGCCCAGGTCAAGATCGAGGCCCTCAAGACCTCGAAGGCCGGCTCGCTCGAGAAGGCCAAGGAGAACGCCGACCTGGTGACCATCGAGGTGACCAAGGACGGCGACCTCGTCCGGGTCGAGACGAAGTATCCCAAAAAGAGCGGCGGATTCTGGGGCGGCAACTCCATCAGCGTCTCCGTCGACTACAAGGTCTGGGTGCCCGAGGCGGCCGCCGTCGAGATCAAGTCGGTGAGCGGCGACGTCGACGTCGCCCCGATCGGCGGCAAGGCCAAGATCGAGTGCGTCAGCGGCAACGTCGACCTGCTCGGCGCGGCCGGGGCCGAGATCAAGCTGGTCAGCGGCGATCTCGTCCTGGAGAACATCACGGCCGACGTGTTCATCAACGCCGTCTCCGGCAACATCACCGCGACCCGGATCAAGGGCTCGCTCGAGTCGGAGACCGTGAGCGGCGACATCCGTCTGACGGACCTGTCCGGGTCCCGGACGGTCGACGTCAAGACGGTCAGCGGCAACGTCACCTACATCGGCCTCATCGAGGCCGACGGCCGCTACGAGCTGAAGACCCACAGCGGCGACGTCCGGATGTCCATCCCGGCCGGCTCGTCCTTCGACTTCGAGGCCAACACCTTCAGCGGCGACATCGACAGCGACTTCGAGATCACGGTCGCCGGCAAGATCTCGGCCAAGGAGATCCGGGGCACCGTCGGCAAGGGCGGCGCGACGGTGGTGCTCAAGAGCTTCAGCGGCAACGTCGACCTGAAGAAGAAGTGATCCGGGGCGGCGAGGCCCTTTTCCGGATCGTCCAGGGGGCGGCGGTGACGCCGCCCCCTTTTTTTGTATAATGTCGGGCATGCGCCGGGTGCATGCCCTCAACTTCGTCCGGACGATGGCCGTGACGACCGTCGCCTTCCTGGCCCCGCTCCGGTTCCTCGAGCTCGGCTTCGACGGCGTGGGGATCGGGCTCATCGTCGCCCTGTTCGCGGCCGCGCCCATGGTCTTCTCGTTCCCGACGGGCTGGCTGAACGACCGCGTCTCGATGAAAGCGGTCATGGGCGCGGCCCTGCTCGCCATGTCCGCCGCCTTCATAGCCTTGGGGATCGTCCGGAGCGTCGCGCCCATGGCCGCGGTCTTCCTGCTCCTGGGCGTGGCCAACAACGCTTTCAACGTGTCCATCAACAGTCTGTATTTCAAGGATGGGACCGAGACGGACCCCAACCGCAAGTACGGCCGCTACGTCGGCTGGCTCTCGCTCGGGCCGCCGGCCGGGCTCCTGCTCGGAAGCTTCGTCGCCCGGATCGCCGGCTTCCGGACGCTCCTCGGGATCATGGCCGCGTTGACCTTCGTCGCGGCGGCGGGCGTGCGCGGTCTTGGCGAGGAGAGATTCACGGCGGTCACGATCCGCGACTACCGGTTCAGCGTCTTCAATAAACGGACGCTCCTCTTCTCGGCTTTCCTGGTCCTGATGGCCCTGCACTGGGGTACGGAGCTGACCGTCTACGGGCCCTTCCTTCGGACCCGCCTGGGGCTGAGCGACTCGGGCGTCGCCCTCTACATGGCGGGGGCCTACCTGGCCCTGGCCTCGGCGGCTTTCCTCGTCGGCCGGCTGAAGTTCGATCCTGTCCGTAACCGGCGGCTCTTCCTGGCGGGGATGACGATCTCCGGCCTGGGTCTCATCCTTATGACCGTCGGCGACCTCCGGCTGTCGTTCCTCTTCCGGTTCATCCACGAGGGCGGGGACGGCCTGATGGGGACATTCGCCATACTGACCATATCGCGCCTGTTCGAGACGAAGACGATCGGCGGGAGCGCCGGCATCCTGATGGCCCTCCAAACGACGGGGCACATGGCCGGGAGCTTCCTGTTCTCCTGGATGGGCTTCCGGGCCGGCTTGCAGGTGCCGATGATCGTCGCCGGCCTCGTCCTGCTGGCCAACGCCGCCTTCGGGCTCTACGCCGTGCCCAGAGAATAAATGTAGAATAGGACCATGATCGCCACGAAGGGGACGGGGTTCGACGTCATCCTGGTCAGCGGCGAGCCCTACGCCGACCACCCGCTCTCGCCGGTCGGGATGATCGCCCGGGTCCTCGACGCCGAGGGCTTCGCGGTCGGCGTCATCGAGTGCCCGGACTGGAAATCCAAGGACGATTTCCTCAAGCTCGGCCGCCCCCGGCTCTTCTTCGGCGTCACCTCGGGCTCGATCGATTCCATGCTCGTCAACTACACCCCGCTCAAGCGCGAGCGGGCCGTCGATCCCAACGCCCCGTTCCGGTCGCGGCTGCCCGACCGGGCCGTCATCGTCTACGCCAACCGCCTCCGCGAGCTCCACAAAGGAGCCCGCATCGTCCTCGGCGGCATCGAGGCCTCTCTCCGCCGCTTCGCCCATTACGACTACTGGGGCGACGACGTCCGCCGCTCCATCCTCCTCGACACCCGGGCCGACATCCTCGTCTACGGTCCCGGAGAGCTCCAGGTCGTCGAGATCGCCCGCCGGCTCGACCGCGGCGAGGGCCTCGACGGCATCCGCGGCACCTCGATCATCCGACCGGAGGCGCCGGAGGAGGCCCTCCTCCTCCCGTCCTTCGAGGAGGTCCGGGACGACAAAGCCCGCTTCGCGGAAGCCCAGAAGCGCCTGACCAACCGCAAGACGATCGCCCAGAAGCACGCCAATCGCTTCGTCGTCCAGTACCCCGCACCCGAATACAAGCCGGCCGACCTCGACCGCGTCTACGGCCTGCCGTTCACCCGCCGCATCCCCGAAGGCTTCTCCGAACTGGGCATGGCCCGCTTCTCGGTCCAGACCCACCGGGGCTGCGTCGGCCGGTGCTCGTTCTGCGCCCTCTCGCTCCACCAGGGCGACCGCATCGTCTCCCGCGGCGAGGCCTCCATCCTCGAGGAGGTCCGGCGGATGACGAAGCATCCCGAGTGGAAGGGTTTCGTCGACGACCTCGGCGGGCCGACGGCCAACATGTACGGCCTCGACACGGCCGGGATCGCCCCCGCCCACCGCCGGCTCATCGCCCTGATGCGGGCCGTCCGCAAAGATCGGAAGAGCG